>JAVBMQ010000009.1:0-6952 GCA_031552335.1 Bacteroidales bacterium
ACGGACGGGTTATTTCGGATGATATGCCGGAAAAGCCGGGATGGTATAAGACTTCAGATATGGCAAGGTTCTTTGTTGGGGAACATGTGGAGGGAATTCAGTTTTATGATTGAATTGTTTTTAAGAATTTTTTCTGAAAAAATTTGCAATCAAACGAAAAGTATTTATATTTGTAGCGTATCAGTATAATAGTACACTAAAATAATAAAATTATGATTGCAATTTCAAATCTTGATTTCTCCTACAGCAAACGAAAAAAGCTGTTTGAAGACTTAAATCTGACTCTTCCCAAAGGTCACATCTACGGATTGCTGGGAAAGAATGGAACCGGTAAAACTACCTTATTAAGCCTTATTTCAGGATTATTGTATCCTGAAGAGGGAAAAATAAGTGTGTTGGGCAAGGTGCCCGCAAAGCGACAAATCGATTTTTTGCAGGATTTGTTTTTAGTCTCAGAAGAATTCGATATCCCGGATGTTACTCCCAAAGTGTATGCAGACCTTTATGCCGATTTTTATCCGTATTTTAACGCAACGGAATATGCCGGTTATTTACAGGAATTTGACGTAGATTCCCTTTCTTCAATGAAAAACATGTCGATGGGGCAACGGAAAAAGGCGTATATTTCTTTTGCTTTGGCCTGTACATAAAGGATCAAACGAAAAAACAATTTAGTTATGCAATTTACAGATTCACAGGCTATATATCTTCAAATAGCAAAAATCATAGAAGAAAAAATCCTTCAAAAGGAATGGGTACAGGAAGAACGTATTCCTTCTGTCAGGGATTTAGCCGTAGCTATGGAAGTCAATCCGAATACGGTAGTCAGAACCTATGAAATTCTTCAACACAAGGAAATCATCTATAATAAAAGAGGAATTGGTTATTTCGTTTCAGGAAATGCTTTTTCAATCATCAAAGAAGAATGGCGCAAAAATTTTGAAGAACAGGATTTACCCCAATTTTTCAAAAATATCTCTTTACTCGACTTTTCCATCGAAGAAATAACCTCTCTATATCAACAATACAAAGAAAAATAAACCAAATAATTGTCAATCGTCAATTAAAAAAGTTATCATATGAAATACAAGAAAAAATTATCTTCAAAGCAGATCCTTTGCTTGGGGATTATCGTAATAGGCATCATTATCTGGCAGGCAGTTGTATCCGAACGGGTTATTGGGGATATGGAAAAAATCAAGACGGCAAAATCTGCAGAAGAAATACATCATTGGCTGGAAAACAAAGAATTGAAAACATATGAATCGATTCCTTGTATTCCTTTTTCAAAAATAAAATACAGCCAGCATGCTATCCAAATATTCAAAGGACAAAATATGAGAGTATTGTACATTCTGATAATGTTTTGATTGAAAAGGAGTAAATATTTCAACACAGCCTCCGGGTTACACCGGAGGTTTTTAATTTTCACTCGTTTAAATCCGATTCTTCCAAATTCTTATTAGGGTGTGCCCAGTCATGTTCGGAAGATTTGCGCCCCAAGGGCGCGTCCTAAGTAAGCAGTGGCTCTAAGCCACTGTTCAATATGTCACTTACCCAACTTAGCCTGCAAAGCAGGCGTCTGTCATTACTCACCAATCCAAACCAATGCCTGCTCTGCAGGCTAACAGAGGAAGGATCTTGAAATACAGTGGCTCTAAGCCACTGCTTACTTAGGACGCGCCCTTGGGGCGCAAATCTTCCGAATATGACTGGGGTGTGCCCTAACCACAATTCAAACAGTCCACTCTTGCAAAAAAACAGCATGCAGGATTTATTTGATGCATGAAATCCATCCGTTTGTTCAATTTATTCTTCAAAATCCAAATAAAACCATGTTTTTTGTTGTATGTTTAACAAATAAATGATTATACAATGAATAAAAAATTGAATGTTTGGGTTTATCTGGGAATTGCAGGTATATTTTTTAGTCTCAGTACGATTGCAGGATTATTATCGATGCGGATACAGTCTATGGAGTTTGCATCTTATAGTGTTATACTGAGAGGATTTACTCTGGTTGTATTTGTCCTCTCCTTTCTTTTAACTGCTTTGTGTATCAGAAATATAAAACATGTAGTGTGGTTTATATTGTTATATGGGTTGGCCTTTTTTTTACCCTCGTTGATGGGTATTTATCCTTCGGGTTCCATTACTAAACCTATTGCAATCATTTGATAACGGTTTGGATGCCATTGTTTTTATGCAATCCACTTCTGTAGATCTGGTTTTTCTGGATATTCAGATGGAGCAATTTAACGGGTTACAGTTTTTGGAATCTCTCAGTAATCGTCCGAAAATTATCATAGTTTCGGCTTACAGTCAGTATGCTATCAACGGCTTTGAGCACAATGTCTCGGATTATCTGTTAAAGCCTTATTCATTCGAACGTTTTCTGAAAGCTATCGATAAGATACAATCCGAATTATCCATTGTACAAACCAAAACTTATATGTTTGTCAAAACAGAATACAGGATGGAAAAAATCAATTTTCAGGATATTCTGTATGTTGAAGGGATGGGTGCGTATTTACGGATAATCACCCGTCAGTCGAAAATTATGACGCTTCAATCGTTTTCGCAGATAGAACAGCAGCTACCTCCGGATAATTTCCGGCGGATACATAAATCTTATATAGTTGCTCTGGATAAAATCAATAGTATTGAACGAAATGTAATTATTATTGATTCTGAACGCATTCCGATAGGGAAAAGTTATATGGAAAATTTTTATCAACATATTCTTCCGGGGAAAAAGTTGTCTTAGGTTTAGGCGAACTTATAACCCTCAAAGATACAAATCCTCCCTCAAAATGACACAAATTATCCTATGCCATCTCATTTTTCCTTCGTATCTTTGTTGCTTCTATAAATAAACCTGTTGACAAACAGCAAAATTTTATTTGATCAACTTTAATTAATACCTATGAAGCACCAGGCATCCATACCGGGAAAAATTTGTCTTTCTCTTCTTTTTTGTGTCTCATTTCTTTCGGTTCAGGCTCAATATGAAATCCCAGGCGAAACTCTGATTGATTATATCATCTTCGGAAATGAAACTTCAGAGAGAATACATGCATTCGAATGCGAAAACAGCCGTATAATTACCGGAGCATTGGATCAACCTGCCCGGATGCTCGAACGACCGGCTTCAAGATCCGAAACCGGAAGTGATCTGAAATTTATCGTGAAAGTCGATCCCGTTTTCCAAAACTATTTTACCCTGAAATTCTGGGGTTCGGACACTGCAGCGGTCGTCAGCAAAGTTTTTATCAACGGCAAACAAATCGGTTACAACCGGACTTCCGACTATAGCCCTATCAATGGTGGTTTTGGTGATGCCCTGCCCGGCCGATTTTACTACTGTACAATTATGCTACCTCTGCATATGACTCAGGGAAAAGAATCTGCAGAATTAATCATCCGTTCGCAGGGAAACCGCAGGTCACGGAACAGACAGTTCTATACAGGCTATATCCACACCAATCCCTATCTCGATTTTTCAAAAGAAAAACAAGGCGCACAACCGGCGTACAAAGTTGCCGGAGATATTTCCGAAGAGGAGAAAATAACACTGATTCAGCAATATCGTGATATGCAGGTCAATGATTTCAATGCTTTTTCGCAGAAATTAGATGCAGATACTAACGCTAAAATTTCTATTGTTAAATATCAGGATGAACTCCGGTATTATGCTTCTGCATTGATGGCTCCCTGGACTCCTGCCCGAACCAATGAAGAAAAACAAAAAGCATTATACCGGATTTTTCAGGTAATAGATAATTATGTCAGGGATTATTATGCTGATTTCCGTCTGGTAACCCGCGGAGGGCATCAGGGCGATTGGGGCGGATTCCTCGGCGCTCTGGGAGAAGCCCTCTACATTGTTGAAAATAATATTTTTGATGATCAGATCCTTGGAAAAGCAACTTTTACTGAATTCTTGAATCAGCCGTTGTCTATACCACTTTCCGATAGCGAATTTGCTTTACAGAGTGGAGGCGTTCTTCCCCGGAAAACAGCTTGGGAACGGGCATTGAAGGCCAATTTTGATTTTGCCCGGGCCAGGTTATCTTATATTTTTAATCAGGTGTATTATACTTATGAAGGCGCCTGGAAAGCACACGAAGGCTTGCGTGTGATCGGTTCTGCTTTTTATGAAGGAAAAGAAAGAAGTCACCAAATCCTGAGAGAGGCTTGGGGAATTGCTTCTTTTCTCGGGGAAGAAGTCTTGACTGATCCCGATGGTCGTGAATTAGATTTGTATCATTCATTATTCTATCACGACCAAAACATGTTTTTAACAGATGATTTTATTTATGTCGTAGCCAAAGGATTGGCCAAAAGTAAATTGGATACCTCCGGAAATATTGTCAGAAGGCTCCCTTATGGAAAATATTATACCGGAGTATCAGAAAATGGAATGTCCCGCGAAAATGGTTATGTCGGTAATTATGGGGAAACCATGAACTATCTTCCTGAATGGTTTTATAAAACCCTTGATCACAAAGGGGATGAAGCTTTGAACGACGATATCCTGAGGTTAGCGCTTTTTAATCTCCATGCCCGTAGTTATGCCCGCTATACTTCTTTAAATGACGACGGAAACCGTATCATGCGCATGCAACAGGTGGTAGATGACCGCAATATGTCTTATCCGGGTATGATTACTTATGCCATCAGGCAGTCGCACGGAAAAGCCATGCATTATGCTTCCCTCGAAAAATATATGGCCGATCATCCCGAACGATATGTTTCTTCCGATTGGAATCCATACCGGGAATATGCTGCTGAGGCTGTAGGATTTGTCCAGCAACAATTACTTGACAATCAATATTTTCCAAATATATCTTCCGATGCTTTACAAAAAACAATTATAGATATGAGGAAATATGACTATTGTTTCCCCGAAACATATCGTTATGTCTCGTCAGAAAGAGCAAACTATAATCAATTGGGTAAATTAGCTGCAGGAAAGGTACTTCCTATGACTGATTTGACTGCTTATTCCGAAGAAGAATTAAAAAAACTAGATATTGATAAAAACGATTATAAACAATTCGCGTGGGTAGATATCGATTGCATGATGGCTTGTGTGAAAGACGGAGATAAAGTCCTGACAGGTGTATTCAATTATCACAATAGAGGATATTCCGGTTGTGGTCGCCTGCATGTACAGACTGCAAATTATGACCACATCGCACAAGTGGCTACCAAAGCTAAATTTCGCTACAATGAATATTACCTGCGGATGAATACTCTTGAAATGGATTTCCGTTCGGATATCGCAGATGTATTCCGGGAACAGCCTTTTGCTTTGGCCGGAGAAATCTGTCCGGTTACATATCAGCCGGGGATAGGTAAGATTATCAGGGAAAATTTCAATGAAGATAATCCGTATTCCGGATTTCCTGATTATCTGGAATCTCAATACGGAGAATATGTATTTGTATTCAATACAACCCGTTCTCAATATGGTAACGAACAAATGTTTGAAGTCAAACTTCCGAAGCAATACAAAAAGAAAACGATTTTGGACTTAGTTTCAGGAAAAATGCAACCGGTAGTGAAGGGAAAAGTTCTTATTAAACCGAATACGGCAATGGTATTGAAGTTAGATAAAAATGTATATAACGATATGATTCCGGATGCCGTGAACTTTGTAACTGCTCTGTCTGGTAATAATAAAGTAGTCATAAATTGGAAACCAACTTCCGGCGCAGAATCTTATATTGTCAAACGATCTTTTGATGAAAATGGAAAATTTGAAATGATATCAAAAGATGTAAAATTGCCATTTTTTATAGATGAAAATATAAAAAATGAGACAAGAGCTTATTACAAAATAGTTGCAGTCAATAAAAACGGACAATCCTGGGATTCTTACCGGGCCATGATTGATTTGAAGATATCTGACCTGAAAACAGATCATTCTATATGGCGCAGTGATAGGATAGGTGATGTTAAAACCGGATCGGCAACCGTTGAAAGTTCAAAGATCATCATCCATCCAACTACTGGAAAAGGTTTGGGAGAGGGGGACGATTATATGATCCATACGCGTAATATAGAAGATTCTTTCTTATTTATTCATACAGTTGTAAACGAAAATTCTGAAATTTCGGCCAAACTAAATCCGAACCGGGCAAAGATGCAGGGGCTGATGTTGCGTGATCAGTTATCCCCTGATACCCGCTATATTTTTCTCGGATGTAATGAATTCGGTCATATTGTTTTCCAAAACAGGACGAAAAACACACAGAGTGAATATACCAATCATCAAGTCAGTCCGTTCCGCTGGCCGATGCTTACTCAGACGATATTCGAGTACCCATATCTGAAATTGAGCCGCAATGCCGATAATCATATGATTACAGGTTATATGTCGAAAAACGGGAAAGATTGGGAAAAGATAGCCGATTTGTTTACTCCGTTTCCTCAGACTGTTTATGCTGGGGTCTGTAGTGCCGGTACGCAGGGCGTTTCATTTGAGGAAGTGCAGCTTGTACAATAATTATTGAGTTTTTGTCTTTAGCTTGGCAATTTCTCTTTTTTTGCTACATTTGTATCCGAAATAAGATCATATCCGAACTTAAATCATAAGTAAAAAAAGTTATTTATACTTTTAATTCACGTGCGTCAGCAGACCGGCCTTAGGAAAAAAGCGTTAAGAAAAATACGCAGTGCAGGCGTTAAAAACGAAAAACTGTTTGAGCGTAGCCGAAGGCGAAGCGAGTTTTTTTCGTTTAGCCGTAACGCAGTATTTTTTAGCTTTTTTCCGGTAGCCTTGATTTTTTTGTTACTTTTTGCATCAAGGCAAAAAGTAAACTAATAAAAACAAAACTAAACACAAATAATATTTTAACATGATGAACCTAAGGAAAACATTTCTTGCTATCGCAGCCTTTCTTTTCTGCTTTTCATTCATAAAGGCGGAAAACAATGCATCCGA
>JAVBMQ010000023.1:0-9196 GCA_031552335.1 Bacteroidales bacterium
GATTGTGCTTTCTTATATTGCGACCACCTGGAATCTATTTCTATGAAATCGGTGTCGCAAATGGGGTTCTCTGTTTTCCTGAATTGTACGAACCTGCGTACAATTGAAATATCATCCGTACTCAATGAAGATTGTATAAACGAACAGTTTGGAGGATGTACGGATATTTCGGAAATCGTGTTGGATGGAGTCACTTACCACATTGATATTTTTACAGAGACTACAGACTGTCCGCCGTTAATAAAAAAGATAGCGAAGGATATGTTCAGGATTATGGAATATGACAAAGGGATTTTATCAAAATACCGTGTCAACCTGAAGGACGTGAGGATACCTGAAGGGGTATTGGAGATTGGAAAAAGTGCTTTCCATGATCGCAAAGGGATTGTCATTATAAAACTGCCCAAATCATTAAAAAAGATATCCAATACAGCTTTCAGAAATTGTATCAGTTTAGAAACTATTGAATTTCAAAGTGACGATGTGTCAATCGAAGACGATGCTTTCCTGGGTTGTACTACATTGAAACAGATCCGGACGCAGGATGGACAATTGTATAGTATTCATGGCTTACCCGATTCAACTGATAGGACTGAAAAAACGGTTCCGCTAATCGTAGAAAATGTTCACCGGAAGGCACTTAAAAACTTCTATATTTGTGGCACTACCTTAATAAAATACTATGGTAGGGAAGACAAGGTGAACGTACCCTTTGGCATCACCATTATCGGCGAACGGGCATTTGCCGACAATGAAAATATAGACTGTGTAGTTTTGCCGGAAACAGTCAGGGAAATTCGCAATGAAGCTTTTTGTGATTGCACATCTATGCAGAAAATCAATCTGCCGCCAGGTATAATACATATCGGAGCGGCTGCTTTTGAAAACTGTGTAAAGTTATTGAGGATTGACTTACCCAACATCCGGAAAATTGAACAATCCCTGTTTAACCGATGCCATAAATTGGGTGAAGTGAAACTGCCGGAAGAGTTGGAAGAAATTGCCGAATTGGCATTTTACCAATGTCTCTCATTAAAAATGATTGACTTCCCCGGTTCATTGAAGTCTATCGGGAAACTGGCTTTCTATAAAACCCAATCGATTAAAGAAGTCATTCTGCCGGAGAATATAAAGCAAGCAGGAAGCAATGTTTTTACCTTGTCAGGCATTGAAAAAGCGATAGTCTGTTGCGATTTGAAAGATAGTGGAAGTGATATCTTCTCGCAATGCCAGAAACTGAAAAAATTAACTTTCGGAGAAGGTGTAACCCATATTCCGGATAAAACAGCTTTCAATAGCCCTAACCTTATGCATGTAAATTTCCCGGATTCGCTGGTAAGTATGGGAAAGAATGCATTTGAGGGAACTGCTTTTTTAAAAAACAGAGAGCAACCTGTTGTTAATCGTATTTTTATAGATGGTCGTATGATGGAAGGTGATATCATCTTACCCAGCCATGTTACTGCCATTGCCGGAGGAGCTTTTTATGGAAATGATAAAATCACCTCCGTCACATTGCCTGAGGCTTTAGAAAATATAGGTGCAAGAGCATTTTGTGGCTGTGCCGGATTAAAAGAAGTAACACTACCTCCCAGAATAGTCGAAATAAAAGAGGGTACATTTGCTTATTGTGCATTACTTGAAAAGGTTACGATTGCCGGTGAGATAAAAAATATAGAAGACAATGCATTCCTGTCATGTGGTTCACTGCAACAACTATCCAAATCGGAAGTCGACAGTATCGGCAATTATGCTTTTAGTGGTTGTGTCAGTTTAGATATGCCTGAAATAAAAGCCGACAAAATAGGGAAAGCGGCGTTTCAACAGACTTTATTTTTAAATCAACAGGAAGCACAAGCTGTAGTGTCTGTGTCCGGTATTGTGGTTGACGGAAGCCATGCTTGCGGAGAAATAATTATTCCTCCCGGAACCAAAGGGATAGCTCCATTTTCTTTTGCCGGAAATACAGCCATCACTTCTATTCAATTGCCTGATACCATTGAGTATATCGGTGACAGTGCTTTTATGGGCTGTGAGCAATTGCTTGAGGTTCGTTTTCAATCTATATCAGAGATTGGCGACCGGGCATTTTCAAAATCGGGTGTTACACACATTTCCGGGTGTGTTACAACATTAGGAGAACAAGTTTTTGCCTATTGTAGAAATCTCGAAAAAGTAAGGCTAAAAGGAGTGTCGGTTTTGAAGAAAGAAACATTTACCTGTTGTGACAAACTGTTGGAATGTACATTCGACAATCTGAACGATGTTGGTGATTATTGCTTTACGGCTTGCAAGGCCTTGAGCGGATTTGATTTTTCAACTGTACTGGCGGTAGGAAAACATGCATTTGAGCAATGTTTCTCTTTGAAAGAAATCTGTCTGCAAAGCGATACAGTCATAGCTGAATATGCTTTTTGTGACTGTTGCTATGTAGCGCAAATTATTATTACTGATAGTAATTTCCATTTTGGAAGCTATGCTTTTTCAGGATGTACCTCTTTACAGGAAATCATTGTGTCAGGTGAAAAACACTTTGTATCATCTTATTCAAGCTTGTTTAACAAACGCCTGCCGGCTATTGCCAAAGCAATCTGGTTAAGTGCAATCAGTTGTTTCGAAATAGATGTCAGACAAGCCATAACCAAATACCTGGGTAATGCTTCATTTGTCAGGATACCGGATGGAATCTGCCGGATTGGAGATGATGTTTTCAGGGATTGTTCCACTCTATGTAAAGTGGAGGTTCCATCAACGGTGACCGACATCGGTGGCCGCGCCTTTTTAGGAACCGGATGGCTCTCGCAACAACAAAAATTATCTGATATCGTCGTTCTCAACGACATCTTGATAGACTCCAACAAGTCTATTGAGGAAATTCATATCCCAGATAACATAAAGATTATAACCGAATGGGCATTTGCAAACTGTTTTTCATTGAAGAAACTTTCTCTGAATACATCAAAAGTTACCGTAAAGCCATATGCTTTCAGAAATTGTTTTAATCTGAAAGAAATTGGTTCAACGAAAGACAATGCGTTGTACTCATTCAATAGCCTGCAAGATCAATACGGGGATTTTCCACCATTGATCAGGCAAATTTTCTCTGATTGCCAGAATTGTTTTAAGACAGATGAAAACAACAAACTGATTGAATCGACGGGTAATATCATTGATTTGGCATTGCCTGAAGGCATTACGGAAATTGGCGAACAGGTATATGCTCAAAGTAATTTGTTGACAACTTGCACATTTTCATCAACCATTGAAAAAGTCGGGAACTATGCGTTCGAAAAATGCAAATGGCTCACAACTGTAAAAAAGATGGTGCATGTGACATCTATCGGGGACTATGCTTTTTCGGGCTGTCAGCGCCTTGAATCAGTTGAAGTGTCTGATTGCCTGCAATATATGGGCAAAAGGGCTTTTGAGCATTGTACTTCACTTCAAAAGATCCGTATTCCTGAAGGAGTAACCGAGATTCCCGATAGAGCGTTTTATCGTTGTTGCAGTCTGAGGGAGGTAATACTGCCTTCAACCATTCAAAGAATTGGAATAGAGTCTTTTGCTTTTTGCACGAAACTTGAAAAAATACATTTCCCGGATGGTATAAAAATTGAGCAGAGAGCTTTTGCGTGGTGTAATCAGTTGGAGCAAAATGTTTTAGAAAAATTTGAAAATGAAGTATAGAAGTCTCGGTAGCACAGGGCTTAATGTGTCAGAAATCTCTTTTGGTACCATTCCTGTTTTGCAGGGAGATGTACCCGTACTTCCTGATTATTTCAATTTAGATGAAGCTGCAGCTATTCATGTTATGAAACATGCCTATACTTTGGGATGTAATTTTTATGATACAGCTATTGTGCCAGAATATGGTGATGCTGAAATCAAACTTGGAAAATTTGCCGCAGAAGTGGGACGGGAAAAGATTATCATTTCTGATAAAGCTCGTTTTTTTACCGGCAATGAAATGTATCAGGCAGTTGAGGAATCCACCAGAAACTTAGGAACACACCCCGATATCTATTTTATACATCAGGTCGACGAAGATAATGTAGAGGCAGTATTTGAAAAATATGGCCCTTTGGATGCGCTTTACGAACTCAAAGCGGAAGGGAAAATACGATTTACCGGTATTGCTTCTCACTATTTCAGTGTACTGAAAAGGGGTGTTTTTGATCATCGGGTGGATGTGCTTCAAGGAAGCGGGAATATTTTGGAATGCGGTATGTTAGACCGCCTGATGGAAGAGGATCTGTTACAACAGAAAGGCTTCATCCTGAATAAAGTATATGCTGCCGGTATTTTGCCGGCATTCTTTCCGGTTGAAACCCTTTTGTCCGGAGCTTTGGCTTATCCGGTTACAACAGCGCTTATCGGACTTGGAAGCATTGAGCAAGTGAATCAGGCAATGGATGTTGAGTTAGATTATGCCCAGGTGCCTTTTTCGCAAGTGATATCTGCACTCGAAAAGAGTTTTTCGCCTATTCACTGTGATAGGTGTCAGCGCTGTCAATGCATATATAATTATGAAATTCATCTTATTTTCAGGCAATTCAACTATTATTTTTTAGGTAAGAATTACTGGGCGCTTAAAAAGTTAGATTTAAGCATCAATGAGTTTGCGGATAAATGTAAATCGTGTACAGAGATGTCTTGCTTAAAAAGTTGTCCGAAAAACTTGTTTATACCAGATTTGGTAGATATGATTCAAAGACTTACAAACACGCATATCCGCAATGGATGGATATGAATTCTTTATGCAATCACACAAACAAAGTTGCTTGTTGTAAGAGCCGAGAATTATTTCTCCACAAGGAGAATGATAATATTGTATTTGGATGGTATTTTGTGTCATAGCTTGTTGTGTTTGTTATCACACACAAAGATAAAGTATTCAACTGAATAACAAGGAAAATATCAGGTAACATTTCTTAAATGAATCGGTTAACCAATTAAAATCATACCTTATAGATGCGAATCACAATAATTTAGACTACCTTTGTTAAATAGAACTGTTTTAATATAGAAATTGTATATAGTTATCTAAATTTAAAGCTAACATTGAGTAGATTTTTCTGCTTTGAATGATACCACACAGGTGTTTTAAAAATGGTGGGAGAGTGCAGCAAAAGAGTAATATGGAAATCACGCAATCTTAAATAAAATATATGAACTTTCGAAATAAAAAACAATAACTATCTTTATGGCTTGGATATTTCTAATTTTAGGGGGATGTTTCGAGGTGGGTTTTACCACCTGTTTAGGTAAAGTAAAGACAACAATGGGACTCGAAATGTGTCTGTGGCTATTGGGTTTTCTAATCAGTTGCTCGTTGAGTATGTATTTGCTGTATAAGGCATCTCAGACATTGCCTATGGGTACTGCTTATGCTGTGTGGGCAGGGATAGGAGCGGTAGGCACAGCGTTGGTTGGGATATTTATTTTTAAAGAACCAGCTACTTTCTTGCGATTGTTTTTTATTTCCACGTTGATTATTTCTATTGTCGGCCTTAAATTTGTTTCAAACTAAATTTTCGGAAAGTGGAAAATATGAGAAAATATCCTTCGGATACGTTTGGAAAAATCCTGAAACAGCATGTGTGAGTGGTTTACGGAGAGTGCTTATCAGACCGGAGAGGGAAATCCGTATGGATTGTATATAATTCACCGGAAGTTGATTCCAAACGCAGGTTTGTTTTAGATTGCACTTATATCTGATCCAGCGCCTGACCCAAGTCAGCCAACAAATCATCAATATGTTCCGTGCCAACCGACAGACGGACTGTCCCTGGATAAATTTCCTGCTCGGCCAACTCTTTCGAACTCAGTTGCGAATGTGTGGTACTGGCCGGATGGATGACAAGTGATTTCACATCGGCGACATTGGCCAACAGGGAGAATATCTCCAGACTGTCGATGAACCGGTGTGCTTCCTCCTGACCACCTTTTACCTCAAATGTGAAGATAGAACCGGCGCCATTTGGGAAATAATGCTGGTACAGATTATAATCAGGATGTTCGGGCAGCGAAGGGTGATTCACTTTCTTCACTTTGGGATGATTCTTCAGGAAATCTACTACCTTTAATGTATTGGATACGTGGCGTTCCACCCGGAGCGAAAGGGTTTCCAGTCCCTGCAACAGAATGAATGCATTGAACGGACTGATAGTAGCTCCGGTATCGCGTAACAGAATAGCACGGGCACGAATGGCATAAGCGGCTGCTCCTGCAGCATCGACAAAACGTATACCATGATAACTGGCATCGGGTTCTGTGAGTTGAGGGAATTTACCGGAAGCTACCCAGTCAAACTTACCGGAATCAACAATGACACCCCCTAATGAACTACCATGTCCGCCAATGAATTTTGTAGCGGAATGCACCACGATGTCTGCTCCATATTCGATGGGCCGGATCAGGTAAGGTGTGCCGAAGGTATTGTCAATGATCAAGGGAATCTGGTGACGATGTGCAATATTGGCCACAGCCTGTATATCGATAATGTTCGAATGGGGATTACCCAATGTTTCTATAAACAGAGCTTTTGTATGCTTGCCGATGGCTTTCTCGAAGTTAGACAAATCGCTGGAATCGACAAAGGTCGTTGTCACCCCATAAGTGGGTAGGGTGTGTGCCAACAGATTGTATGTCCCGCCATAAATGGTTTTGGCTGATACGATATGATCACCTGCACAAGTAATGTTCAGTATAGCATAGGTGATGGCAGCAGCTCCTGACGCGAGTGCCAGTCCGGCTACACCGCCTTCAAGGGCGGCTACCCGCTGTTCAAAAACGCCCTGGGTAGAGTTGGTTAGACGACCATAGATATTACCTGGATCCTGAAGACCAAACCGGGCTGCTGCATGGGCTGAATTGTGAAATACATACGAAGTTGTTTGGTAAATAGGTACTGCACGGGCATCAGTTGCCGAGTCGGGTTGTTCCTGACCTACATGAACCTGCAATGTCTCAAAATGTAATTTTCTTGTTGCCATAATCATATTCTTTTTTTGAATTAGTATTTTATTGTATTATTTTCCGGTAAAGTTATTGTATGAAGAATTGTAATACAATATATGTGTGAAATATAGAAAAAAACACTATATTTGTATGTGTGTTAAGAATATAGAAACTGGATAAGCCATAAAAAATACCCTTTAAAAGAATTTCATTCTATGAATACATTAGACAAAACAGATTTGCAGATACTTCGTACCTTGCAGGAAAATGCCCGGCTGACCACCAAGGAGTTGGCTGCCAGGGTAAATCTCTCATCGACTCCGGTCTTCGAACGACTCAAACGTCTGGAAAATGGTGGATACATCAAGAAGTACATCGCTGTACTAGATGCCGAGAAACTGAATCAGGGATTTATCGTGTTTTGCAGTGTAAAACTCCGGAGGCTCAACCGGGACATTGCTGCCGAATTTACCCGCATCATTCAGGATATCCCTGAAGTGACAGAGTGCTACAATATTTCGGGCAGCTATGACTATCTGCTTAAAATCCACGCCCCGAATATGAAATACTACCAGGAATTTATCCTCAACGTACTGGGAACTATCGACAGTCTTGGTTCTCTGGAAAGTACGTTTGTGATGGATGAAGTGAAGCATGAATATGGGATACACATTCTTTGAAATGCGGCATCCGTTGCCATTATACAGAGATAGATAAGCTGTGGCCCTTTTTGCACTAGATCATCTTCATCGTGAAATAATGTAGTAGCAATTTGAAAAATATCGTTCAGAAATAATCCTTTTCGGGCAGGTATAATGAGGGTAACAGCCGCAGTACGATGTGTCCAGCGATTATCAGAAGTAGCCCATTCTTTTAAAATGGGAAACATAATCAGGGTACATTTCCATAAATTAAATAATAAAATTCATTTGGGCCAGAGTAAAAGGTAGTATTGACGGCTATGAAATCAACAATTACCATCTGCTCATATTTCAAACAGATTTTTTTGGATTAGGAATATTCTCAATCACCAATAGATTTCCTTGTTTATCGTAATAAGCACAAGTCATCTTTTCCACATCTACGGTCCATTTTTCCACACCAGCTTCGGCTGCTTGCCTGCAAAAAGTAGGATAGTCAGTCTGACCTTGTTGATGAATTTTCAATATATGCTCTAATTTTTGCTTGTCCCCTTCTAATCCAACTTCCAACAAAGGATATTTTGCTTCGGAGCTAATGGTAAAATTATTTTTACCTGAATAAGTGGTACGCCCATTATCGACATAAATGGTATAATTCAGTACGCCTAACTGAAGTAGTTCCTGTATATAATGGGGAAAGTCGACTCCACTCTTTACCTTGGAATGAATAGCCTGAATTTGTTCTATTGTAAACATGATTTTACTTGATTTGAATTTCTAGTAAAACATCTTTGAGCACAAATAGTTTTATTTCTTAAAAATTTTGTCCATCATTTTTCCTTTAGCCAGCTTATCAATCAGCTTATCCAAGTAACGGATCTTTTGTTCAGGAAAATCATTCACGAAAAATATCTCGACATGGTGCAACTATACGCTGTTCGTGATGCTGAAAACAAAACACTCGGATTCCTGGGCACTTCGGATGATGCTATCGAAATGCTGTTTATCCATCCTGATACCCGTGGAACAGGAATCGGTTCCGCTTTGTTGGCTTATGCGGTGAATGAATTGCATTTATACAAAGTTGATGTGAACGAACAGAACGAACAAGCTGTCGGTTTCTATCTTCATAAAGGGTTTTCCGTTGTGGGTCGTTCGGAATTGGACGGAACAGGAAAGCCGTACCCGTTAATGCATTTGGAAATGAAATCGTAAAAAGAAAAAAGAGATGAATGCAAAATTTGAGTTTGATGCTGAAATCAAGAAAGTACCGGATATCGATGGGGCTTACGTGGAAATACCATTCGATGTAAAAATCACATTCGGCAAAGGCCGTGTGCCGGTCAATGCTACATTTGACGACGTTCCCTATCAAGGCAGTCTGGTAAGAATGGGAACGCCCTGCCACATTATCGGTATTCGGAAAGACATCCGCCAGCAAATCGGGAAACAGCCCGGCGATACGGTTCATGTGGTGATTGAGGAAAGAACATGACGTTTTGATACCAATTATGTATGAAAGAACTTTTGATTGAAAAAATGCAATGTTCAGAAATAAATGAGGTCGCCCATATCCTGACTGATTCCTTTCTGAC
>JAVBMQ010000096.1:0-14181 GCA_031552335.1 Bacteroidales bacterium
AGAGCAAACTTATAGCTGTATTAAAAGACGTGGTGTCCATAGGGCACTTAATCACATGAAGCGAGATTTGAAAGACAAGCATGGTACTCCATATTGCCTAAAGCTTGATATAAAAAAGTTTTATCCTTCAGTTGATCATGAAATAATGAAAGAAATTATACGGAAGAAAATTAAGGATAACCGGTTACTTAACTTACTTGATGGAATAATCGACTCTGCTCCTGGTCTTCCGATTGGGAACTATTTGAGTCAGTTCCTGTCTAATTTATACCTTTCATATTTTGACCATTGGTTAAAGGAAGAAAAACGGGCGAAATACTACTATAGGTATGCGGATGATATTGTGATCTTCCATTCAAAGAAGTCCTTTCTCCATAGTTTACTTGTAGAGATAAACGACTATCTGATTAATAATTTGAACCTGCAATTAAAACGGAATTTTCAAATATTCCCAATTAAAGATCGAGGAATTGACTTTGTAGGTTATGTTATTTATCATGATCACACATTGATGCGGAAAACTATCAAGAAGAATCTTTGTCGTAAAGCAGCTAAACTGAACAAAAAGGATATCTCTATAAAGGAATATAAGATAAGGATATCTCCTAATCTTGGTTGGGCTAAACATTGTAATTCAAAACACTTATTAAAGAAAATTATTAAGTATGAAGAAATTTTCTGATTTTGGGTTAAGTATAGGAGGTAATCGGAATATGTTCCAGGTTCAACAAGTTCCCATATCTGATTTGATGAATTGTGAGGTAATAGTTCGTGATTATGAATTGGATGTTACTACGAGTCAGGGTTCAGGACGATGTGTCGTGAAAATAGAATTCGAAGGAAAAGAGATGAAATTTTTCTCAAATGCAGAAGATATCAAACATGCTCTTAGATCAATTCCTAAATCTGAATTACCTTTTACTGCAACTATAAGGCAACGACGTTTTGGTGTTGGAAATACAAAATGTACTTATTATTTTACATGATATGAGAAAAATGTATAATTTGATTTACCGGATCCGGAAGACTATTCCTGATGTTCGGATTGATACCAGAAAGCGATACATCTTTTTTGATTATCTGAAGGCCGATGGAATAAAGGACAGGAAGATTACCAGGCTTCGAAAAGAATTTCATTTTCAGGCTCAATCTGAAATAAGATCGTAAATTTTGATTAATTTTGTAAGTATGGGAAAAGGTAGAAACAGACATTTGATCAACAAGAGAGATGAAGCGTTGTGCCGCCGTTATTATTACTGGACGGAGGTACAACGCATCCGGTTTGATGATGTCCTTAAAATACTTTCCCAGGAAGAATTTTTTATATCTGAAGAAAGGGTTATGGCTATTATCCGGGATAAATACAATGTAGAAAATTTCAATAATGAAGTCCAAACTGTCAAACAGGGAAAATCGAAAAAGTCCGATCCGAATCAATTGAGTTTATTTAAGGATGGAATATAAAAGGCGGTTAATTGACCGCCTTTCCTTTTTTAAACAATATCATTAATCATACAATTATATATTGTCTCGTACACTTTGATTGCATGGGGTCGGCTGTAGTTTCGGCTGGTCTTCCGGATAAGTGGGCTGGAGTCTCCGGACTTGAACCCCTGCAGGATCCGGTGAATGGAAGTGGCAAATTTCATCCGGTCAATTGTTTTATCTTCTGTCCCACTGCCATAGTGGGTATCATCGTAGCAGTCAATTGCCAATCTGATCACAACTGTACAATTTCCGCGCTGGGATCCTCCTCCCAGATTTGTCCAATCAATTTCAGGTGCCGAGATTAATATACAAGGAAAAGTTACCGGATAGGTATCTTCTTCCGTTTCGATAGCTTCCAATTGGCCGTAATCCTCATCGATCAGACTAATTCCCGGAATTTTATCTGCAATCTGTTTTTGAATGTCATTAAATAACTGTTCCATAATCAAAATATTAAATATTTAGTATTTTTTCTATTTCCTGATCCCATTTGGCGGCAATCTTATCATCCAACTCTTTACTCTCTCCGATAAACTGGCGTTTAGGCATCACAATTTTAATCTTCAGCTTTGGCTTTTTAGTCAGAGCCAGGCGCCGCCACCGTTCTGCGTCTTCCGGAATAGTCTTCGGGGCTTTATCTCCTTTTTTCAATCCCAAAGCATTATAATATTGTGCCCAGGCAAATTTTTTCATTTTCGGAGTTACAGTCGGAGCGCTGTTGATTATGCCTCCTTCATTATGAATGGATGCATATTCGACATCGTTCCGGACAGTTACCCGGGCATCTCCGGGAATATACTTGATACTGCTCAAGAGATGGTTCCTTCCACTGGATAGCGTCTTGTAATTGCTCGCAGCGGATTGTCCCGGATGGCTTAAACGCTTGGATGGTTTCCACTGGTTGAGTCCATTGTTGACGAAACCTCCTTTTCGAAAATTCTCCTGAAAATGAGACTTGGCCATCTGACCGACAATTACCGGCATTTTTCGTCGGGTAAGGTCTTCAATTTCTTTATTCTTTGTCTGCAGTAAACTGCGTAGGTCTTTTAAATCCATTTTAAATGTTATTTCAATTATTAGTTGTACTTTTGTATCATTGTATCAGTTAAATCATTCAACAGTATGACCAAACGACTTTATACAGAGAAAATACAAGGTTCGATTCTCGATGATCGACATGAAGTGTTCAATTTATATGGTTCCCAGTGTGCCGTATGTAAACATTTCGTGATGAATGATTATTACTGTCCTGCATATCCTTATGGGATTCCGGATCAATTGCTTGACGGTTCAGAGAAACACAATAAGTTACGTCCTGATCAAACCGGATCGACCACTTTTGAACCTGAAGATTAACGAGTTCTTCCTTTGACATATTCCCAATTGTATTTTTTACTGATCCTTTTTGACAATACGTGAAAATGTGTAGCATTTGCCTGCTCTATTGTTAGAGTGCCTTTTGATATTCGTTTAGCGAATTCATCTTTCAGTTTTTTATTTTCCATATTATAAGCTGCTCTAAAATCGTCAAGAGAAACTCCCCAGCCTTTTTCTGGTCTTCTCATAACAAATGTATAATTAGGTGTAACTGCACGAATTTCAGCAACATCACGGCTAACAGCCAACATCAAATCTTCCCCGCTGAACGAGCTTCCAATTCTTCCCATCTTGTTTTCTTCATATTTCCATCCACGCGGATGATTATGAGTCATTATTGAATCTTTCATTAATTTACATTCCTCCTCAGAAAACTCAACAGAAAAGGATTTACCACGTTTGTCAACTAATATTTTACCATTTTTATCAATAACAATACCGGTTTCAAAACCTTTATTCATCCGAATATCCTTTTCAACATCAGCGACAATTTGATTTATTTGCATATTTTTCCCGTTAAGTACCGGAATTTGTTTTTTTCCGTCAATGGTGTAAATAGCTTGTTGTTTCAGGAATTTATCAACCGCTTTCTCCGCACCCTTATTCGAGTGCTCAATATATGGGTGAGTATCGCTGAATATCCTGGCATCTTTTCCCGGATTATTGTCCAGCCCTTTGTCCGGCTTATCCTTTTCTTTAGGAACATTGCTTTCCGTTGTTACAGCATCATCGGTCGCCTCCAGGGAACACTTGCAGTTCCACCGGTCTCCAGGGCGATGATGATTCCAGAACGGATGATCCTGTGGAAGTGTCAACCGAATGCTCCAGTATTGTTTATGTATCAGATCGGGATTGATGCTCGTTGTCGGCATCCACCGGAGATTCGGCAGGATGTCTTTTACCTGCCGGAACTGTTCCCAGTCAGCCGCCTGGTGCGCCCGGATCACAGCCGTATCGTATTCCGTCCGGAGCCATTGATGTACATTATGATCTGCAATAGGTTGTACATCTTTTTCAAACTGGTCAAATGGTTTTAACTTCCCATCCTTATCCAGAAGCTGGGCAGCCATGTCATTTTGAAACCGGTGAGTCCTGAATGCCGCAAAAACAGCGTTGTTATACCTTAATTTCTGGTAAAAGTCAAAATCCGGATCAGTGTATGTCCTGAATCCAAATCCTTCATCTGTTGCCTGATTGAATATATTCCAAGTTTCGTTGAATATTCCTTCCTCAATTTCGGAAACAGGGTTAAACTTTTTCTCATAGATTCGTCGGATCGCGTTTTTTATGGTTTTCTCGTTGAAGGAAAATGAGGATTGGACTTCATTTTTAAATGGATGTACCGAATAGTACAAGTTATCCATTACCACTTTAAAGCCCCCGATCCTCCGAGGGCGTCCACGAAAAAACCGGAGAACCAGTTTGAAAATTTAGTTTTCTCCTGTTCATTCGGTTCCGGAACCGGTGACGGTTGCTTCTTTTTCTCTTCCTCTTTTACAATTTTATTGTAGTCTGCAGGTTTTTCAATACCGAACTGCTCATACAGGTAATCGTGAGAAATTGGAAGCCCAATCTGGTGAAGTTTCTCTATGATCGCCATTTTTTTGTCCGGGTCAATCTCATTTGGCTCGTCAAATTCGAAGCTTCCGCCGGTTGTATCGAATCCAAGAGCGGCAAACGTATCGGTCATATCATAGTTCAGAATATTAAGAATATTTTTCCGATCCGACATATTGATCAGGTTTTCCCCTTTTTTCTGTATGGTTCCAAGTGCCTGAGTTCCAGTATTGGATGCTTCGGTTGTCAGTGTATTACCAAGGTACAGTTTGGATATTTCCGAATTGCAACGCTCGGTAAATTTTTCATACAGTTCGGCGCTTCCGGATTTATTATTGCTTTCAACAAATTTAAATCCGCTTCCCTCCGGATGGATAATAACTGCAGCCCCACCATCATTGTAAGCATCATTGATAATCCGGGAACGGGCCTCATCATCGTTACCATCGTATGTATATTCCCGCATCGGCATACCGAATATCTCGGAAAATTGCGCCCAGTCGGCCATGGTATTACGTTTGTAGATAACGTAAGGAGCTGCTGCAGCCAACAGGCCGAGATCGTCCGGATTGCCTATGAAAAGTAAATCATCG
This sequence comes from Bacteroidales bacterium, assembly GCA_031552335.1. Classification (GTDB taxonomy): domain Bacteria; phylum Bacteroidota; class Bacteroidia; order Bacteroidales; family Azobacteroidaceae; genus JAISFI01. The sequence continues at coordinate 5,016 of JAVBMQ010000096.1, forward strand.
AAATCATCCCAGTTTTCCCCGTTAATATCCGTTTGCTGGCGGAGTATCAACCGGCGAACCGGATCAACGTGTTTTCGTGGGATAAGATCATAATTGATCCATTGTCCATCCATATAGAACTGGAAAAGGGAGTTTCCCCAGTTCAGTGTATCCCAGGCGTCAGACAGGAACCGGTAGAACCATGGGGATTCCAACTGTTCATTAATCACTTTGTCCGGGATACCATCCCGTTTGAACCGTATGGGAGTAAAAAGGATGGCGCTTTTCCTTTTGGTAATTACCGACTGTACATGTGCATCCATCAATATCTCCAGGTATAAATCGTATAACTTCCATCGTCTGGAGAAATCTATATTCTCAGCGCTGTTTATGGCAGTCATATATGTACCCATGTCAATACCGAACCGTTTCGCCTGAGTCAAAACAATGGTACGCGGGCCGGTTTGCCCAGGCCGGGGCATATTGCCGCCAATGGTTATTTTTCTTTTTTTCTTTTTGCTCATATCAATAATGGTTTTGCCGTTTTTTATTGCTGATTGTCAGATAGGGAGAATTCTTTGCAAGCGTTTCTTCAGGAAGAAGCGGAGCGCCATCGATGTTCGCCCGGCCACGGTTAACTTCCTTCAGCCAGGCAATTGCCCGTTCATACCGTGTTTCCCTCATTTTGGATAGTTTCTGCGGATTATGGATACAAAAAATGTGATAAATAGCAATATCCAATGCCATCATCAGGATAAGTCCATTTCTGTCTTTACCGTTGGTTGAAAATAATTTATTACAATCGTACCGGTTTCCCAGTGAGCTCCGCATCTCATCGATTGCCCGGTCTTCAACAATTTCGATAATTGCCTCATCTTCCCTCACCAATGCATCCAGGATATCCCGGTGGATGCTTGCATCGTAATCTTCCAAGTTTATAAAGTTGCTCATATTACCTCCTATGTCTGTTTTTGTTTCGTATTACTTTTCTATTGATTGTATCATTGGGTATAAGTTCTTGCTGTGTCTTTTCCAGTATCCTCTTACCGCCTTCAACTGTATCCGGCCCGGCTACTTCGTATGGCATTGTCAATTCAAATAGTTTGAATTGCTCTACGATTTCCTGCATGTGCGGATTATTTTTTTCAGATTCATTGAAGATTAGTTCTCCATCCCGGTCGAGTGGTTCCAGATTTGATTCTATACGTGTGGCTTTGTCTGTTTTTCGCTCTTCATCTCCTTTGATATTGAGGGCAATATTGTATTTCTTTTTCGCCTTCCGGACAAGCGGTTTAAAAACCTGTTTGAAAAATGGATCCTGCAGTTTATTATTTTCCATCCAGCAATAAACGTTTGTTTTTCCGTTAACAAACAAGAGTAATTGTATATACCAGTCAATAAACACGGAATTCAGTTCTTTTCCGACATATCCCTTGATTATATACAGTTTACTGTCTTTTTTACCAAGTAAGCAGACACATTTGGCACAACTCGTCTTTTTCTTGTTTTCACCTGGAGCAGGGTCACCATAGATAACCAGGTATTTGAATTTTTTCAAATCCGGAACTTTGTCGTAAATCAGATTTTTAAATACATTACCTTCACTCACAGGATTATTCATGTATTCCGACTGATAAGCTGCTGTACTCATCTTGCTCTTGATACGGGCAATATGTTCAGGTTTATTTTTTTCCGGCCAGGTACTGTTTCCTTTTTCATCTTCCAGGTTAACGATATCCACATAATCGGCCATTTTCATAGCCCGGACAACACAACAATCTTTTGCTATCAGGTTACCAAGCCAAATGACCTGGAATGGTTTGGATACTGACCTGGTTGGATAAACCGCTTTTTCAAACCATTTCCAACGTTTATTGATGATTTCAATATTGAGTACATCCTGATCGGTATCAATATCGGAAACAATCACCTTATCCGGGCGAACTTCTTCGTTACGGGAACCACGCGGAGACTGGTCGGCGCCAACAGCCAGGAATGAACCTCCGGAAACTGTAACAAAGTCACCGTATGACCAGCTACCAGGGTTTTTCTGGATACCGTAGTCATTAATGATCCGTTCATTTTTCTCCAGATTGATCCGGTAAGGTTCAAGTAGTTCAGATGCTTTGTCCCAGCTATTGGATATAAGTATGATATTTGATTTTATACCGGTTAGTACCTGGAATAATGTCTCCATCATGCACAGGGCATCTTTGGCTAATTCCCTCGCCCATACCCGGCTTTCATACCATTCCGGATTATCCAGGATACGCCTGGATGCTTCCATATGAAAAGGTGCTGCAGGTGCATAACAATACTTCGGGAAATAGTATTTTTTCCATTCCTCGAAGTTTGCCTCCAGGTGTTCCATCCGTTTGCGCTTCTGTTCCTCGGTCTCATTTGCTTCCAGGGTAACTTCAGCCAGGAAGTTTTGGTAAAAAACACTCCAGTCCCGGATAGCCTGTCTGTCTATTGGTTTGAGTATTGCCATTATTTTGCCAGTGTGTCTTTTATAAATTCATTCATCAGGATTCCGAATTCCCTGGCTTTCTCCGGATTGAAAGCCCGAAGCCAGCTTAATTGCCTTTTGCTTACTTCCACAATATCGGCGATGCTGGCTTCAGTCTCAAGCGTTTTGATGGCACTCGTCAACTTGCCGATTGTATCCGCTTCTTTGGAATTGGCAAAACGCTCACCTTTAGGACGGTTCAAGATATGAGTATTGAGTTCGTCTAATTGAGAATAGAGCCTGTTTAATTGGGATTCACGTGTGATCAACATGGATTTTTTCAATGTATCCCAGTTTTCATTCTTGACCCATTTATTTATGGTGACCTTGCTTACACCCACTTTTTCAGATATTTCTACCTGACTAAGGTTCTCGTTTACATACAAGACTTTAGCCCACTCTTTTTTTTGTGCATTTGTCAAATTTGCCATGTCAAAAGGTATTATTTATCACAAAATTGACACTATTAATAAAAGGTGACAAATCGAATCTGCATGATGCGATATGGCAGTTGTATCATACAGCTAATCGACTGTATCATGCGGATTTGATTTGCATAGCGCGAAATCTTCACTCATTTTTGCACTATAAATCAAATAGATTCTGAAAATGAAGAAATTTTTCAATATGATACCCGGAGAAGATGGCGCCTGTATCCTTCTGTATGGGGATATAGGAGACTATGGCGATTCAGGTACCGGGAAAATAGTCGGAGAACTCATGGAGATGCAATCCGAATTCAAGAAAATCGATGTCCGGATCAACAGCCTGGGAGGTTCTGTTTATTCCGGTATTGCCATTGTTAATGCTTTCCGCAGCAGTACATCAGATATTACGATATACATTGACGGTATAGCAGCTTCCATGGCAGCCGTAATTGCTTTCTGCGGAAAACCTGTTTACATGAGTAAATATGCCCGGTTAATGTTTCATAGTGTTCAAGGAGGAGCATACGGAACCAAGGATGACCTTAGAGAAACAATCCAGGAGATGGAAACGCTGGAAGATTCCCTTTGCGATATCATTGCCTCCAAAATGAAAAAAACAAAGGAGGAAATTAAAAATCAGTATTTCGATGGTAAGGATCACTGGATCGGAGCCGATGAAGCTCTTTCCATCGGACTAATCGATGGAATTTATGATACAGAAGCTGTACCGGATGACAGTACAACCGAACAGATATATAAAATTTTTAATAACCGGCTTACCAACAAGCCACAAAATCAACAATCGGATATGAATTTAGACGAAATCAGAAAACGTCCTTCGTTTGCCAACTGTGCAACGGAGGCCGACGTTCTCACACGGATCAATGTATTGGAGACCGAGGCTGCTAAAGTTCCCGGCCTTCAGAACAAACTCCAGGCGTTTGAGGACAAACAAAAAGAAGCGGAAGAAAAAGAAATCAATGATTTCCTGGATGCTGCTGAAAACGATGAACGGATCAAGAAGGCCCAACGGCCCGAACTTTACAACTGGATGAAAAGCGACCGGGAAGCGGCTGAAAAATACATGAACAGCCTTACCCCGAAAAAGCGCATCATGAATTCCCTGCAGAATCCTCCGGCACAACCGGCTGCATCTGCCTGGGACAAGCGAATGGAAGAAATCAGGACTAAAAACAATCTCTAAAATAGTTAAGTATTATGGCAATAGTTATTCAGAATACCAATTACAATGGTGAGGTATTAGAGCAGCTTCTCACCCTCGCCGCAACCGGCAACGAACTCGTTGAACAAGGGCTCATTCATGTAGAACCTGGAGTTAGCGACAAGTTTTCGATCCCACGTTTGAAAACAGGAAAAATGCTTCAGAAACGTAAAGAACAACCTGAAGACACAGATAGCAAAGGTAATTTTAACTACAGTGAGAAAGTCCTCAAGCCGGTTGACTTCATGGCTTTCACAACCTTTAATCCCCGGTCTTTTGAAAAAATCTGGAGGAAATGGCAACCAAAGGGTAATCTTGTATTTGCAGAACTTCCTGCAGAAGCACAAAATGCTCTTTTGAGTGAACTGGCAAAGACGGTCAAATTCGAATTGGGAGATCATTTTATTAATGGGGTGTATTCCGAAGACGATGCTGATGATGATAAACTCTTCAATGGTATCATTTTCCGCATCAAAGAAGATGATGATACAATTGATGTTATTTCCCAAAAAACAACTATGATTGGAAGATTGGGTGATTTGAAAAAGAAGATTCCCAAGACTATGCGTAAAAATCCGGGACTTAGAATCATTATGAGTATCAATGATTTTGATATATACGATGATGAACTAACGGCTCAGCCAAATAAAGGAGCTAATTATACGGATATCAATGTCGAACGCTTCAAAGGCATCAAGATCGAGCCTTTAGCAAACTGGCCTGATGGTGTCATTATCGCTACTATTTGCGGAATGGATTATAATACCAATTTATGGGCAGCAGTAAACTTTCAGGATGATATGGATGTGATCCAGATTGACAAGTTGACCAATGCTGGTGAACGCTATTTCTTTAAGATGCTGATGAAAGCAGATACTAACATTGCATTTGGAGAAGAAGTTGTGATGCTTGAATTTACTCCGGAAGAGGAGGAGGAAGAAATACCTGAAGGCTAATTTTAAAATGTAAAAATTATGGCAAAACAAAATTCAAAAACAGACGGGCAGCAAGTGAAAGTAATTGTCTTAAAACGCTTCCGGGACAAGTTCGATCATAAGACTTGGTATGAAGAAGGTGAAGAATATGAATTCGAAGTTTCACGCGCTGATGATCTTATTGAGAGAGAGCTGGCAGAACCCGTCGAAAGTATTATAAATCCCAATCCCGGATCGAATCCTCCGGTTATTATTGAGTAACCATGGCAAAATTACAGTATCTTGTTATCCATTGTACTGCCACTCCTGAAGGGAGAGAAGTATCATCAGATGATATCCGCAAATGGCATACCTCACCAATAAGTAAAGGCGGTCGTGGATGGAAACAAGTGGGATATACGGATATGATCCATCTTGATGGAAGCGTCGAGCGTTTGGTTGATAATAATGAAGATGCCAATGTGGATCCATGGGAAATTACAAATGGGGCAACTGGTTACAATAGTATCAGCCGTCATATTGTCTATACTGGAGGAGTTGCTAAAAATGGAAAAACGGCCAAGGATACCAGAACGCCCCAGCAAAAGACGGCTCTGGCAGAATATGTAAAAAAATTCCATTCCCGTTTCCCTGATGTGAAAATTATCGGACACAATGAAATTGCTACAAAAGCATGTCCAAGTTTTAATGTTCCGATCTGGTTAAAGGAAATCGGATTGTAAAATCAAATAAAAATGGATATTCAACTTCTTGATATTATCAACGTTCTGACCACTCCATTGGCTGGTATTATCGGCTGGCTTTTTGGTCGCCGGAAGCAAAACAACGATTTTTTGAAAGAACTCCAGGAATCGATCAACCTGCTCTCCGGAGAGAATAAAAAATTGATGGCTGAAGTGGTGGAATTACGTAAGGAAAATGTGACGCTTATCTGTAACCAGGAATCAATGAAATTGGAAATTGAAAGGTTGCGCGCGGAAAATGTTACTTTACGCCAGGAAGTTGAATTGCTCAATGAACGGTTGTCAAATGTAAAAACAATTACACGTAAAGCATGAAAAACTTTCTATTACTGATAATTAGCCTGGCTCTTTTTTCCTGTAAGTCAAAGCTGCCGGTTGCAGTTCCTCCGGCAGAATTCAAGGAAAAGATTGTGGAACGCCTGGTACCTTACCAGGTTCCGGCAGATTCGGCACAGTTCTACGCACTCCTGGAGTGTGACTCTCTCAATAATGTGATTCTGAAGGAATTTTCAGAATATAAGAGTAAAGGCATGGATAGCCAATTCGCACTTAATCACAATAAGCTGTCATATATTATTCATCGGCAGACGGATACAGTTTATGTGAAAGCAGCGGATTCCATCCGGATAGAGAAAATTCCTTATCCCGTCAAGGTGCCTGTCAAGGTTAATGAACTTACCCAATTTCAATCTATACAGATTAAAATCGCATGGGTTGCAGAGATCGTGATACTCTGTTTTATCGCCTTCGGGATAATTAAATGGAAAAATATTTTTAACATAATAAAAAAGTAGTCTTATGCCAGAAGTATTAAATGATGGATTTATTTATGGATTAGACGAGTTTAACTTCAAAGGTTCAAAATTCGGCTATATCAGCGAAGATGGATTACAGCCCGGAGGTGATAATCCTACCACTACCCAGATCCGTGCCGCCCAGGCTCATAATGCGGTTGTAAAAACGCTGTTTACAACTCCTGGGGCCAAACGTTTCACTTTCAATTTAATCCAGTTGAAAGGAGACAATTTCAAAGATGTGTTTGGCGGTGAAGTTGATGTACAGGGAGTTTATAAAGCTCCGGCGACAGAATCAATCAACGAAGGCCCGGCAACGATCAAATGTTCAAGCGGTCACACGATTGTCATTCCAAAGGCTTCTCTTACGGGCAACCTGGCCAATGCGATCAACCTGGCTCAAACACTTGCCATTGCCTGTACAATCGAAATCCTTATTCCGGACGACGGTGGAAGTCCCTTCCAGATCTACCCTCCGGGAGTCAATCCTCCGGTTGAGGGATGATGAATAAGGAAGAGTTGATGGCTTCGGAATTATTATTAGACCTGGGCGTGTCGATACCCATTCGCCCGCTCAGGTTTTTCAATAAAAAAAAGAAGCTGAAAGATATTGTTATTCGCCGTCCGTATATGGGAGGGTTGATCCGGATAGCGAATAAGTTCCTGAAGATAGGAGTTACCTACGAAGAATTGAAAGAATACGATATGCAACAAAACCTCGAATTTATAACCATGCATGGCAGGGAGGTCAGCGAGATTGTTGCAGTCGCCATTTTAAGGGGATGTTTTTCCTATGTGCTTTTTCATAAAATCGTTTCTTGGTATCTCCGGTGGCGGGTGCATCCGGTTTTCCTTTCTGAAGCATTTTTCCAGCTTGTCACACATGTCGATATAAGCCCTTTCAAGAATATTATCAAATCGGCACAGAAGATAAATCTTCTAAAGCCGAAATTGAGCCAAAAAAGAAACGGGAGTTAAAGACCGGCCACATGGAAGGTTCCCATAGCCCGTTCGGGTTTATCTGGCAAATCGCATCGGAAACCGGTTGGAGTCATCACAGGATACTGTGGAAAATACCTTATCCGGTATTGCTCCTGATGCTCAGCGATGCTCCCAGGTATGTGACAGGAGACAAACAGAAAAAAAGACCGGGAAACAACAAAGTTAAAACCAAAGGACAAAACGCCCTTGATTTTTTTCAAACACGATTAAGCGATAGTTAATGAAGCCTGTAGAACTTGTAATCATCATGAGGGATAAAACCCGTGCTGGCATGGAATCGGCGGCGGGGAATGTGGATGCATTATCCGGGGAGTATGAAGAACTGATCCGGATCATACGGGCCTCTAATGATGAAATGGAAAAATCCGGAGATTCCGCGAAAAAGATGTCCTCTGATTACGACAGCCTGCAGTCTATGTTATTGAAGCTCGGAGGGACTACTGCTCTATTGGGCCTCGGGAAAGAGATCATTAATGTGCGTGGAGAGATTGAAATGCTGGAGAAATCATTTGAGGTATTGCTTGGAAGCAAAGAGAAATCGGATCAAATGCTTTCCAAATTAAAAGATATCTCTATCAAAAGTCCATTGTCTCTTAAAGATGTATCAGATGCAGCACAAACTTTATTAGGGTTTAATGTCGAAGCAGAAAGGGTCATCCCGATTATTGAGCAGATCGGTAATATATCCATGGGGAACAGCCAGCGTTTTGCTTCACTTTCCCTTGCATTCGCCCAGATGTATTCTACGGGGAAATTGATGGGACAAGATCTTCTCCAGATGATCAACGCCGGATTTAATCCGTTAATGGTTATTTCCCAACAAACCGGAAAAACAATCGGACAACTCAAAAAAGAAATGGAAGACGGTGCTATCAGCGCCGAGATGGTTGCAGAAGCTTTCCAATCAGCAACTTCGGAAGGAGGTAAATTCAACGGAATGCTTGAAAAACAGGCTTCCGGAATTGTTGGTGTGAAAGCCCAGTTAACCGATGCGTTTACAAACGCTTTTAATGAGATCGGGGAGAATTACCAGTCTACTATAACCGGTGGTTTTAAAGTTACCACATCCCTTGTCCAAAACTATGAAAAGATAGGAAAGATACTCGTAGCGATGGTTGCTACTTATGGGGCTTATAAAACCGCTGTTGTAGCGGTTTCTGTCGCCGAAAATTTACGGTATCAGTCCACACTCATACAAATGGCCGGAATGACTAAAATGCAAGCCATAACTGATATATTACGGGCTAAAACAGCCGCTTTGAATAAAACGATGCTGGCTAACCCTTATGTGTTGATAGCTGTTGCTGTTGTAGGTTTAGTTTCAGCCATGTGGGCATTATATGATGGTACATCTGCAGAAGAGAAAGCACAGAAAAAATTAAACGATCAGCTTGAGAAAGCCAAAGAAAAGAAAGATGCTTTAATCGGCAGATCCAATGAACTGATCTCTACCATCAACGATGAGACTCAAACCATTTATGCCCAGACGAAAGCCTGGAAGGAACTGCAACAAACAATTCCTGAAGCGTTCAAGGGAATGAGCCTGGATGAGTT
>JAVBMQ010000108.1:0-2734 GCA_031552335.1 Bacteroidales bacterium
AAAAGGCTATTTCCGAATCTATTTATCAAGGCTTCAAAATATATAAAAAGGAATATGACCGTAAATCAGGAATTTTGTCGGAAGAAAAGAAAAATATAAATAAACAAGCAGAAACGGCGGATGTAATATCGGAAACAAGTGATAAATCTTCTCCGGAAGTTCCGGTTTCCAAACAATCTGAAAAGAAAAATTCTATTCAGGGGTCTAAATCTAATCAATCTGCATCTCAACCCCAGGCTTCGACGAAGTCCGGATTGATTTATAAGGTACAGGTATTGATTTCATCCCAAAAACTTCCTGCAAAGTCGACGAAGTTTAAAGGTTATACAATAACAGATTTTTATCTGGATAAAGGAGTTTATAAATATACATATGGAGAAAGTACAGATGAAAGTGAAATTCAGAAAGTACTGAGTCGGGTTTCGAAAGATTTTAAAGATGCATTTGTCGTTACATTCAGAGATGGAGTGCGTATAAAATAATTGTGATTATGAAAAAAGGATTGAGCAAAGAGGCAAAGATAGGTTTAGTTACTATTGTAGGACTATTCCTGTTGTATTTTGGTATTAATTTTTTGAAAGGAGTTGATATTTTTAAGCCGGCGAACCATTATTATGTCCGGTTTAAGAATGTCAGTGAACTTCAAAAATCATCACCGGTATATGTAGATGGTTTCAAAGTCGGTTTAGTCAATGATATTGTTTATGATTATGCATCCAATGACGGCATATTGGTCATCATTGCATTAGATAAAAGTATGCGCATAGAAAAAGGTACTTATGTGAAGATGTCAAGTGCTTTAACCACAGGAGCAAGCTTGCATTTAGTGCTGAATAAACATGTGGATTCTTTCTATTCCCCAGGAGATACCATTGAAGGGAGAACTTCTGTTGGGGTGATGGACCGGTTTTCAGATAATCTGATGCCTCAGATTGAGGTTATGATGCCTAAATTAGACTCTATCCTTACAGGTTTACAGGCATTGGTTAATAATCCTGCATTGATGCATTCATTGAATAACCTGGAAAGTACCACAGGTAATTTGTCGAAAGCTTCTGCCGGCCTGGATCAATTGATGAGAAAAGATATTCCTGTAATTATGGCTAATCTGAAAGCGGTGACATCAGACTTTACCGAAGTGAGCGCCGAATTGAAAAAAATTGATTTTGATGGTACCATGCGTACAGTTGATACCGCTTTGAAGAATATAGATAAGATGACGCAACAAATCAATAGTAATGACAATAGTTTAGGATTATTATTGAATGATAGACAATTATATGATAATTTGACCACGACTTCTGCCAATGCATCTGTTCTGTTGCAGGATTTGAAACAGAATCCGAAACGATATGTACACTTTTCTATTTGGTAGAACTTTTTTAACGTTTGGATTTTTTATTTAGATTTTGTCTAAATTGGAATAAAGTTGACAGATCTTTCGTATCGCTTATTAGTAAGGCCTTAACATCGTTTTGTTTTATATGCGAAAAATGTGAAGAGAATCTTCTTTAAGATGTCTTTTGTTTTTGTAATTTATTGATTATTAATTGTTTATAAAATTTTCAAGTCATTATTTTTTCATAAAAAAGCTGGTTTTTATAAGTCTTTGATACAAAAGAAAATATGAAAGAATCCGAATTTGCAAATAAAAATGATTTTTTTTATCGATATTTTTTTGCAAATTTTGTATCCTGTAAAAACAAAAAAGAGTAACGAGGTAGTGGAATCGAACCATCAATTTTTGTGGAATGAATGTTTGAAAGTGATTAAGGATAATGTTTCCGAAAGTGCTTTTTCAACATGGTTTTTGCCTGTAATCCCTCTCCAGTATAATAAAACAAAAGGAGAGTTGACCATTCAGGTACCAAGCCAGTTCTTCTATGAGTATTTGGAAGAAAAATATGTGGATTTGTTGCATGTAACTCTTTCCAGAGTGATAGGTAAAGGCACTATTTTAAATTATCGTGTAATTGTTGATAATTCTTCGAAAGCGCACACGACGTTGCAAAGTGAGGTAAAGACCTTATTTGCAGACAGAAAAGCGCCTAAAGAGGCCAATAAGGCTCCTAAATTGTTTTCAGAACCTGCAGTGCAGGAATGGAATCCTAATTTGAATCCCCGGTATAATTTTGATAATTATTTTGAAGGAATCAGTAATAAGCTGGCCCGTACTGTTGCAGAGACCATTTCTGTCAACCCGGGAAAAACCAGTTTCAATCCTTTATATATACATGGAGGTTCCGGAGTCGGAAAAACACACCTTTGCCATGCAATCGGAAATCGTATTTGTGAATTGTTGCCGGGTAAAAAGGTGTTGTATATTTCTTCTCATTTATTTAAAGTGCAATTTACCAATGCTTCGCTGAATAATACATCCAATGATTTTATTAATTTTTATCAGGGAGTAGACGTGTTGATTTTGGATGATATACAGGAATTGGCAGGACTTACTGCTACACAGAATACCTATTTTCATATTTTCAACCATTTACATCAGTTGGGCAAACAGATTATATTGACATCCGATAAACCTCCTGTCGCTTTGCAAGGTTTGGAAGATCGCCTGATATCCCGTTTGAAATGGGGAATGACGGCCGAACTTTGTCGGCCGGATCTTGAACTTCGTAAGAAGATCCTGACCAATAAAATCCTGCACGACGGTTTGATTATCTCAGATGAGATCGTGGATTATATTGCAGAAAATGTGACTGAACATGTGCGTGATCTGGAG
>JAVBMQ010000044.1:0-4674 GCA_031552335.1 Bacteroidales bacterium
AAAATACCAGGACTGAACAAAATGGTTAATTTTAGTTACGACAGCAGGATCGCAATCATAGAAGGGGATGAATTAACACATTCTCCGGTCAAAAAAGAACGCCGGTTATCATTTTACAGACCGCACATAGCATTGATATCAAATATCATATGGGAAAAATCAGAAATATTTCCCAAACAGGAGGATTATATCAAAACATTCCGGGATTTTGTTAATACGATCGAAAGAGACGGAAAATTCATATATAATGAACTGGATGAAACTTTAAAAGAAATATCATTAAATATCAGGGAAGACGTTACGGCAATGCCATACACGAAACATTCAATTATCGAAAAAGAAAACAAACTTTTCTTAGATACACGTTTCGGACAATTTCCAATAGGTAAAACCGATGATTATTTCCTGGAAAATCTGAATGGTGCCCGGTATGTTTGCCGTCAACTTGGAATACAGGATAAAGACTTTTACGCATCTATTTCAGAAATGTCTTTACAAAAAAAATAAGAAATGCAGAAAAAGACACTTGTAACAGGGGCTAACGGACAATTAGGAAATGAGATCAGATTATTATCCGGTCAATTTCCTCAATTTCAATTTACTTTTGTGGATATAGACACTTTAGATCTAACCAACCAACAAGAAGTTGAAAAATATATAGTAAATAACAATTTCAATTATATTATTAATTGTGCAGCTTATACAGCTGTAGATAAAGCAGAAGATGACAAAGAAACTGCTTTCAAGGTAAACAGAGATGCAATGAGCTATCTGGCAAGAGCAGCACAAAAAATAAAAGCAAAAATCATTCACATATCTACCGATTATGTTTATGATGGCAATGCTACCAAACCTTACAAAGAAAATGATCCGGTTAATCCTCAATCTGTTTATGGGGAAAGTAAATTAGAAGGAGAAAACGAATTGAGGAAATTCTGTCCGGAAAGTATTATTATCCGCACATCCTGGTTATATTCAACTTTCGGAAATAATTTTGTAAAAACAATGATTCGCTTAGGCAGAGAAAAAGAGAGCCTGAATGTAGTATCAGATCAGATAGGAACTCCAACCTATGCAAAAGACCTGGCACAAGCCATTCTGCACATCATCACCTGGGTCGAAACAAAAGAAAATCTTCCGGTAGGAATATTCCATTACAGTAATAAGGGAGAAATAAGCTGGTATGATTTTGCTGTAAAAATCCATGAACTGGCCGGAATAAAAAATTGTCATATATCACCGGTACCAACATCTTCTTATCCTACCAAAGCCAAACGGCCGGCATATAGTGTATTAGATAAACATAAAATAGAACAAACTTTTCAACTGGAAGTTCCCGACTGGAGAATCAGTTTGCAAAACTGTATCAAACAAATGGATTTATCGGAACTTTAATTTTCATTTTCCCAACATTACCCAATGAGTATATTATCAGAAGAAATTGACAGACGCAGAACGTTTGCGATCATCAGTCACCCGGATGCCGGTAAAACAACATTAACAGAAAAATTACTGCTTTTCGGAGGCGCTATTCATGTAGCCGGGGCAGTTAAATCCAACAAAATAAAGAAAACGGCCACATCCGACTGGATGGAAATCGAAAAGCAACGTGGAATTTCAGTTGCGACTTCAGTAATGGCTTTTGATTACGAAGGATACAAAATCAATATCCTGGACACCCCTGGTCACCAGGATTTTGCGGAAGACACTTACAGAACCCTGACTGCTGTTGACAGTGTTATCATTGTTATCGACGTTGCCAAAGGGGTAGAAACCCAAACCCGGAAGTTGATGGAAGTCTGCCGGATGCGGAAAACGCCGGTAATTGTTTTTATCAATAAATTAGACCGGGATGGCAAAGATGCCTTTGATTTATTGGATGAAATAGAACAGGAACTCCAGATCCATGTACGTCCTTTAAGCTGGCCTATTGATATGGGACAAAAATTCAAAGGAGTATACAACATATATGAACAAAAGCTGGATTTATATTCTCCCAGCAAACAATATGTTACGGAAAAAATTGAATTTACCGATATACAAAGTACCTACCTGGAAAAACACATCGGGGATAATTTAGCGAAAAAACTAAGGGCCGACATCGAATTGATTGAAGGAGTTTATCCCGAATTTGATGTTGAAACCTATCTCAAAGGTGACATTGCACCCGTATTTTTCGGTTCAGCCCTGAATAATTTCGGAGTGAAAGAACTCTTAGACTGTTTCGTAAAAATAGCACCATCTCCCCGACCGGTACAAGCCATAGAACGCATGATACAACCCAAGGAAGAAAACTTTTCCGGATTTATTTTCAAAATACATGCCAATATGGACCCCAATCACCGGAGTTGCATTGCTTTTGTCAAAATTTGTTCCGGAGAATTCCAGAGAAATACAAACTATAAACATATGCGTCACGGGAAAATGATGAAATTTTCCTCCCCTACAGCCTTTATGGCTCAGAAAAAAGAAGTTGTAGACAATGCCTATGCCGGAGATATCATCGGTTTACCGGATACCGGAAATTTTAAAATCGGAGATACCCTCACATCCGGAGAAGAATTGCATTTCAAAGGTCTGCCGAGTTTCTCCCCGGAGATGTTCAAATACATAGAAAATGCCGATCCGATGAAATCCAAACAATTAAATAAAGGTATCGAACAACTAATGGATGAAGGGGTAGCACAACTTTTCACCAACCAATTCAACGGAAGAAAAATCATCGGTACCGTCGGACAATTACAATTTGAAGTAATCCAATACAGGTTACTGCACGAATATGCTGCACAATGCCGCTGGGAACCACTCAATCTTTACAAAGCCTGCTGGATTGAAAGCGATCAGCCCCAGGCATTGGAAAATTTCAAGAAAAGAAAATTCCAGTATATGGCTAAAGACCAGGAAGACCGGGATGTTTTTCTGGCCGATTCCAATTATGTACTCCAAATGGCTCAGCAGGATTTTCCGGAAATCAAATTTCATTTTACCTCCGAGTTTTGAAAAATGTATTACTTTTGTACTAATTAATTCTAACTGAAAAAACTTATTTAATTTATGAAAGCACCCTACAACAAACGCATTTTCCGCCATTACAAGGGAAATAAATATGAATATATCGGAATTGCCAAAGACAGTGAAACCCGGGAAGAAATGGTGGTATACCGGTCTTTAGAAAAAGAACGGCAAATTTGGATCAGGCCCAAAGCCGACTTCTTCGGCACAGTTACCGTAGATGGAAAAATTGTTGACCGTTTCCAGGAAATTATCGAGAAGTCCCCCCTGTTTCAACAACAACGGCCATACAGAAGATGGTAAACCATTTATGACAAAACTACAAAAAAGTACTCTATTTCCATTGATTTTCAGAAAATAAGCATTACCTTTGCCCCCGTTTTATCGACAATATAAAGTCTAACAATTTAATTAACAATTTATTAAGAAAAATGAGTGAAGAACTAAAAAACACTGAAGTTACTGAAGAAGTAACTGTAAATGTAGAGGCTACAGAAGAAAAGCCTCAGGCAGAAGAGCCTAAAAAAGAAACTCCCGCCAAAGCAAAAGAAACTCCTAAAGCCGTTGCTCAAGAAGACTTCGACTGGGATGCCTATGAAAAAGGAGAAATTTACAGTACTGCAAGTAAAGATGAAATGGTTAAAACTTACGACCAGACATTGAATAAAATCAATGACCGTGAAGTTGTAATCGGTACTGTAAGTTCATTGAACAAAAGAGAAGTAGTGGTAAACATCGGCTATAAATCAGATGGCGTTGTTTCCATGAACGAATTCCGCTACAATCCCGACCTGAAAGTAGGAGATGAAGTGGAAGTTTTCATTGAAAGTCAGGAAGATAAAAAAGGACAATTATTGCTTTCTCACAAAAAAGCCCGTGCTACCCGTTCCTGGGATCGCGTAAACGAAGCTCTGGAGAAAGACGAAGTAATCAAAGGATTTGTAAAATGCAGAACCAAAGGTGGTATGATCGTTGATGTATTCGGTATCGAAGCCTTCCTTCCGGGTTCTCAGATTGACGTTAAACCGATCCGTGATTACGATGTGTTTGTTGGAAAAACGATGGAATTTAAAGTGGTTAAAATCAACCAGGAATTCAAAAACGTGGTTATTTCTCACAAAGCGCTTATCGAAGAAGAACTCGAACAACAAAAGAAAGATATCATCGGCAACCTGGAAAAAGGACAAGTACTCGAAGGTGTTGTCAAAAACATCACTTCTTATGGAGTATTCATTGACCTTGGTGGCGTAGACGGATTGATCCATATCACAGACCTTTCCTGGGGACGTGTTACTCATCCTGAAGAAGTTGTCAAACTGGATGAAAAAATCAATGTGGTTATCCTTGATTTCGACGATGAGAAAAAACGTATCGCTCTCGGCTTGAAACAATTGACTCCGCACCCATGGGATGCTTTGAGCGAAAGTTTACAAGTAGGAGACAAAGTGAAAGGTAAAGTAGTTGTTATGGCTGATTATGGTGCATTCATCGAAATCGCTCCGGGTGTAGAAGGTTTGATCCACGTTTCAGAAATGAGCTGGACACAACACCTCAGAAGCGCTCAGGATTTCATGAAGGTAGGTGATGAAGTAGAAGCTGTTATCCTTACTTTGGATCGTGACGAAAGAAAAATGTCTCTTGGCATCAAACAGTTGAAAGCTG
>JAVBMQ010000071.1:0-15580 GCA_031552335.1 Bacteroidales bacterium
TGAGCTGCCAATGTTTTATTGTGGCTAAGTATCAAAGTAGGTCTTTTTACTTCCTGAATTACATTGGCAATGGTGAACGTTTTTCCTGATCCGGTCACACCTAATAACGTCTGATAAGAAACATTATCATTCATTCCTTCAACCAATGCTTTAATAGCCTCCGGTTGATCTCCTGTTGGTTTGTAATCTGATGTGAGTTGAAAATCCATTTATTTTACCGGAATCTTGTCTATTCTTTTTTGGTGTCTTCCTCCCTCAAATGGCGTTGAGAGGAAGGTATCTATCATTTTTTCAATTTCATTTTCCGGAATAAACCGTGCCGGAATAGATAGAATATTGGCGTCATTGTGCTGACGAGCCAGATGGGCAATTTCTTCTGTCCAACAAAGAGCAGAACGTATTCCCTGATGTTTATTTAATGTAATATTGATCCCATTACCGCTTCCACAACAAGCAATTCCCGAATATACTTCGCCCTTTTCTACTGCTAGAGCCAAGGGATGGGCAAAATCTGCATAATCACAACTTTCGGCACTGAACGTGCCGAAGTCGTGGTATGCAATTCCTTTTTTATCCAGTAATCCCCGGATGAATTCTTTCATCGTGAATCCGGCATGGTCTGCACATAATCCAATCATGCAATGAATTCTTTAACTTGTTTATATACATTTGCTCCGGTGAAACCAAGTTTTTCGTCCAACACTTTATAAGGAGCAGAAAAACCGAAAGATTCCAATCCCCATACTTTACCGTTACAACCTGTCAATCCCTGAAGATTAACCGGTAATCCGGCTGTCAATCCGAAAACTTTAGCTCCGCAAGGTATAACAGATTCCTGGTACTCTTTGTTTTGACTTCTGAATAATCCTTCAGATGGAACAGATACAATACGTACTTTGATACCATCTTTTCTCAACAAAGCAGCACCTTCCACCAAAGTAGATACTTCAGAACCGGAAGCAACAAGAACAACATCGGGATTACCGTCACATTCAACGATATATCCGCCTTTTGCAGCTTGCAATGCTTCTTTGTAACGGGATTCTTTGGCCGGGAGATCAGTAATATTTTGTCTGGACAAAATCAATCCGGTAGGAGTGTGGGTATTTTCTATCGCTAATTTCCAGGCAACAGTTGCTTCCTGTACATCAGCAGGACGAAGTACCAACATAGAATTTTGTCCTTTGTGATTTTTTAATTTTTCCATCAAACGGATTTGTGCTTCCTGTTCTACCGGTTCATGAGTAGGTCCATCTTCTCCTACACGGAAAGCATCGTGAGTCCAGATAAATTTCACGGGAACTTCCATCAACGCAGCCATACGAACCGCCGGTTTCATGTAATCCGAGAATACGAAGAATGTTCCGCAAGCAGCAATAACACCACCATAAAGACCCATACCAATACACAAACAAGCCATAGTCAATTCAGACACACCTGCCTGTAAAAATGCGCCGGAGAAATCATCTTTAGTGAAAGCAGTGGTTTGCTTAAGGAAACCGTCTGTTTTATCTGAGTTAGACAAGTCAGCCGAAGTCACAATCATATTTTCTACCTGTTTGGCCAATACACCTAAAACAGTAGCAGAAGCAGCACGGGTTGCTTGTCCCGGTTTTTGTTCGATACCTTCCCAGTTAACAGCCGGAGCTTTTCCTGACAGCCACATAGCAAGTTTAGCCGCTTTTTCAGGATTTGCTTTTGCCCAGGCTTCTTTTTCTGCTTTTTTAGCTGCAGCAATCACTTTCAGTTCAGCTTCTCTTTTAGCATATAATTCTTTTACCTCCGGGAATATCTGGAATGGATTGGCAGCATCTCCGCCTAAATTTTCAATACTTTTTTCGAAACAAGCTCCTGATTCTCCCAATGGCATACCATGGGTAGCACATTTTCTTTCGAATGAACTTCCATCAACTGTTAAAGCGCCTTTACCCATGATCGTTTTTCCGATAATCAACATCGGCTGACCTTTAATAGTTTGTGCTGTAGTCAATGCCGTACGGATAGCTTGAGCATCATTTCCGTTGATTTCGACCACTTTCCATCCCCAGGCTTCGTATTTCTTGGCAACATCTTCACTGCTCACAGAGCTGGTATCGGTAGACAATTGAATATCATTAGAGTCATAAAACATGATCAGGTTATCCAATCCCAGGTGACCCGCAATACGTCCGGCTCCTTGTGAAATTTCTTCCTGAACACCTCCGTCAGAAATAAATGCATATATTTTTTGAGTCAGTTCGCCTCCGGTACGGACATTTAAAAATTTGGCAGCAATAGCAGCACCCACAGCATACGTATGTCCCTGTCCTAAAGGTCCGGAAGTATTTTCCACACCTCTCATCACATCCACTTCCGGATGTCCGGGAGTAGGACTTCCCCATTGACGGAACTCTTTCAATTCATCCATTGAATATTTACCTGTCAATGAAAGGACTGAATAAAGCATGGGCGACATATGTCCCGGATCTAAAAAGAAACGGTCTCTGCCTTCCCATTTCGGATCAGCAGGATCATATACTAAAAATTCGGAAAACAATACATTTACAAAATCAGCGCCACCCATAGCACCCCCCGGGTGACCGGATTTCGCTTTTTCTACCATAGAAGCAGCTAGAATGCGGATATTATCCGCAGCTCTGTTCAAAATTTTGATGTCATTCATAAAAAATATTTTTAATTTATTTAAGATTTTTCGACTGGGAAATGCAAAGGTAAGTATTTTTTTTTACCTGTAATGCGTAATATGAAAGGAAAGACCTCAAAACAATGTGATATCTATTGCTATGAGGCCTTTGCCTTTAAATTAAAATATATGACTATTTTTATAAGTCGGTAATTGGCTTAAACTTAGGCACTAAGAGTTTCATTACAGCCCATGCAATTAAGTATGCAACAGCACAGAATGAAAACATAATGGTATATCCTTTTTCAATATTACCCAAAGCTCCATAATGGTCAAAAAGCCAACCGCCGACTTTGGAAACAATAACACCACCAATACCGCCAGCCATACCGCCAATACCGGTAACAGATGCTACTGCTTTTTTCGGAAACATATCGGAAACAGTAGTAAATATATTTGCGGACCAAGCCTGGTGAGCTGAAGCTCCAATACCAATGAGGATAATAGGAAACCAATAGCTGATGCCACCTAATGGTTGTGCTATTAAAACAGTTAACGGGAAAAGAGCTATAACTAACATAGCTGTCATTCTCGCATGATATGTTTCCATACCTTTTTTGATGAAAAATGCAGGAAACCATCCACCACCGATACTACCAACCATTGTCATGCTGTACAAAACAGTCAGAGGAAGCATAATATCAGTACCAGTCATGTTATATTGAGCCTTCAGATAAGCCGGTAGCCAGAATAGGAAAAACCACCACACTCCGTCTGTCATAAACTTTCCGAAAGTAAAAGACCAAGTTTGACGATAAGTAAGTAATTTAAACCAGGAAACCTTTTCCGACCTTCCTTCAGCAGCAGCAGTGGCTTCAACTTCCTGCTCTTCTTTATCACTGTGGATGTAATCATATTCAGCTTGTGTGATTTTTCCTTTTTTCAATAATGCCTTAGGAGAATCATAATATATAAACCAGAAAATTAACCAGAGAAATCCAATACCTCCAACTATAATAAATGTGGTTTCCCATCCCAGATGACTTGCAATCCAGGGTACAGAAAGAGGTGCAAGAATAGCTCCGATATTTGCTCCTGAATTAAAAATACCAGTGGCTAGTGAACGTTCTTTCTTTGGAAACCATTCTGCCGTAGTTTTAATGGCCGCAGGAAAGTTTCCGGCTTCTCCGATTGCCAGAACAAAACGCCCAACCATAAATCCGAGAACAGAAATAGGTAAAACAATACCGAAAATGCCTAAAATAGGAGATACAGCCCCCCCGATAGTAACAGAGAATGCATGTATTACAGCTCCGATAGACCATAGTACCAACGCCCAGGCATATCCTTTTTTTGTCCCAGCCCAGTCAATAAAACGACCGGCAAACAACATCGCAATAGCATATGTAAATTGAAAAACAGCAGCAATGTTGGCATATTGGGTATTAGTCCAACCAAATGTTTCCGATAAAAGAGGTTGGAGCAAACTCAATACTTGCCTGTCCAAATAATTCACAGTGGTTGCAAAAAATAGCAAACCACAAATGGTCCACCGGTACTTACCGATTTTTTCGTTTATTTGATTTAATTTGTCCATGATATTATTTTTAATGGTCCATATTATTTACGCACTTTAACTATGATAGCCAAGGCATCTTTACACATTTCTGTGATTTTCCTCCAGTTCTTATCGGCAATGACATCAGCAGGAAATAAATTAGAACCCATCCCTACACACATTACACCGGCATCAAACCAGGATTTCAGGTTACCTTCTTCCGGCTTTACTCCTCCGGTTACCATCAATTGCGACCAAGGCATAGGAGCTTTCAATCCTTTTACGAAATTAGGTCCTAATACATCACCCGGAAATACTTTACATAAATCACATCCTACTTCCTGAGCAAATCCTACTTCAGAAACAGATCCACAACCCGGAGTATAAGGAACCAAGCGCCTGTTGGCTACTTTAGCAATATCCGGGTTAAATAGGGGACCAACAATAAAATTGGTTCCCAATTGAATGTAAAGAGAGGCAGTAGGTGCATCTACAACAGATCCGATACCTAATATCATTTCCGGACATTCTTTAGCTGCCCATTTATTCAATTCGCCGAAAACCTCATGAGCAAATTCACCTCTGTTGGTGAACTCAAAAGCTCTCACTCCGCCATCATAGCATGCTTTAATTACATTTTTTGCAACTTCTACGTCTTTATGATAGAAAACAGGTACCATTCCGGTACTTTTCATGGCGTTGAGAACTTGTATTTTTGAAAATCGTGCCATATTTTTGAAATTTTGAATTCTGAATTCTGAATTTTGAATTATAGAACGTTGCTTATTATTTAGCATTCAATTTATAATTCAAAATTCAAAATTTCAAATTTCACTTGGGTTGTTTACCAATATAAGCCAAAATACCCCCATCTACATAAAGGATATGACCGTTTACGAAATCAGAAGCCTGAGATGCCAGGAAAACGGCCGGGCCTTGTAAATCGTCGGTTGTTCCCCAACGGGCAGCAGGAGTTTTAGCAATGATAAAATCATTGAAAGGATGTCCCGGGTCGCGTAATGGAGCGGTTTGAGGAGTCGCAATATAACCCGGTCCGATGCCATTTACCTGGATATTGAATTCAGCCCATTCGCAGGCAAGGTTACGGGTCAACATTTTCAATCCGCCTTTTGCAGCGGCATAAGCTGATACTGTTTCACGACCTAACTCACTCATCATAGAACAGATATTGATGACTTTTCCGGCACCTTTCTTGATCATACCCGGAGCTACAGCTTTAGAAACGATAAACGGACCGTTCAGGTCAATATCTATTACCTGACGGAAATCCTTGGCCGACATTTCAATAGCAGGAATACGTTTGATGATACCGGCATTGTTTACCAGAATGTCAATAACACCCACTTCTGAAGTGATTTGAGCAATGGTAGCATTAACCTGATCTTCATTGGTTACATCAAAAACATAGCCATGAGCATTTATACCGGACTTTTTGTATTCCTCTATACCTTTTTGTACCAATTCGGCATTGATATCATTGAAAACAATAGTTGCACCTGCTGTATGCAGAGCTTTGGCAATAGCCATACCTATTCCGTAAGAAGCTCCGGTTACCAGAGCTATTTTTCCGTTTAAAGAAAATTGATTCAACATAGTTTTGTAAAATTTTGAATTATGAATTTTAAATTTTGAATTGACGCCTCGCCGAAAGTTATTAAGAGCAGAAGGCGAATTATCGGGAAACACGACCGGATCCGTCACCTTTCATCAGGCTTTCCACTTCGGAGACTGATACGAGGTTGAAATCTCCGTAAATAGTGTGTTTCAGACAAGATGCTGCCACTGCAAATTCCAACGCTTTCTGATCGTCTGTAGGGTAGGTGATCAGACCATAGACCAAACCTCCCATAAAGGAGTCACCACCACCTACACGGTCAACGATATGGGTAATATCATAACGTTTGGATTGATATAATTTACCATCAGCATACAAACATCCTCCCCAGGTATTGTGGTTTGCATTGATGGATCCGCGAAGAGTAATAATTACTTTTTTTGCCCGCGGAAATTTCTTCATCATTTGTGTACAAACTGATTCAAATTCGGCAGCGTCTACTTCACCCCCTGTATGAGCTACATCAAATCCTTCCGGTTTGATGCCAAAGACTTTCTCCGCATCTTCTTCATTTCCGAGGATAATATCGCAACCGGCAACCAATGCCGGCATGACTTCAGAAGCTGATTTTCCGTACTTCCAAAGGTTTTTACGGTAATTCAAATCAGTAGAAACTGTTACACCCATTTCATTGGCTATTTGTATCGCTTCCAAACACGCATCGGCAGCTCCCTGGGAGAGGGCAGGAGTGATGCCTGTCCAATGGAACCATTGTGCATCTTTGAAAATTTCTCTCCAGTTAACCATTCCAGGTTTAATATCAGCAATAGAGGAATTTGCTCTGTCGTATACTACTTTAGAGGCACGGGCAACAGCTCCTGTTTCCAGAAAATAAATACCTACGCGATCACCTCCGCGGAGAATGTTATTGGTACCTACATTATACTTACGCAAATCCGAAATACACCAATCTGCGATGTCATTTTTAGGCAAACGGGTTACAAAATCGGTAGGAATTCCATAATTAGATAAAGAAACTGCAACATTAGCTTCTCCACCTCCAAATGTAGAATTCAGATTAACTGATTGGATAAATCTTTGATATCCGGGAGTTGCCAGACGAAGCATAATCTCACCGAAAGTGACTACTTTTTTCATTTTCAAATTTTGTTTATCATTACTGTTAACGGACACAGTGGTATCCGGAGACATTTCTTGTTATATTTTTCTATTCAGAATCCAAAATAATTTTTAGCATTCTTGTATGATACATTTTCAACCATTTGTCCAAGGAATGGTATTTCGGAAGATGGGAGCAGACCTTGTTCCACATCATTTCCAAGCAGGTTACACAAAATACGGCGAAAATATTCATGGCGGGGGTAGGAGAGAAAACTCCTGGAATCTGTCAACATGCCCACAAAACGACTCAATAGTCCTAATACCGACAATGTATTGATCTGAGCTTCCATTCCGTTTTTCTGATCTAAAAACCACCAGCCGGAACCGAATTGCATTTTTCCGGCAACGGATCCATCCTGAAAATTTCCGATCATGGTTGCAAGCAATTCATTATTACATGGATTCAGGTTGTAAATGATGGTTTTTGTCAGCTTATTTTTCATATCCAAACGATTGAAAAAGGTTGACATTTCTTTTGCAACTGTAAAATCTCCAATGGAATCAAATCCCGTATCCGGTCCTAATAGATTGAATAAACG
The DNA here is from genome assembly GCA_031552335.1 of Bacteroidales bacterium. Classification (GTDB taxonomy): domain Bacteria; phylum Bacteroidota; class Bacteroidia; order Bacteroidales; family Azobacteroidaceae; genus JAISFI01. The sequence continues at coordinate 7,479 of JAVBMQ010000071.1, forward strand.
AGTATTATTATTTCTGATTGCTCCATAATGAAACTGTTGAACCCATCCCTTTTCCCAATCCATCACAGCCAGTTCTTCCATCATGGCCGATTGAAATTTACGGACTTCTTCTTGTGTTAATTCCCGGCCACCATACACCTTATTAAATACGGTATTAATTTCCGTCACGGTATAATCTTCTGCATAAAACTCTTCTATTCCATGATCAGAAAGTTTACAACCTGCAGAAGCAAAGAAATCATGACGTTTTCGTAAAGCTTCAATCAAATCAGAATATACGGAAATAGTAATGCCGGAAACTTCTGATAACTTTTCAACATAACACCGGAAACTTGAAGGATTTTCTACTGCCATTGCTTTATCCGGTCTCCAGGTTGGCAATACCTGAATAGAAAAACCTTCATTTTTTAAGGAAATATGATGCTCTAAAGAATCAACAGGGTCATCGGTTGTACAAACCACTTCCACATTGTAACGCTTCATCAATCCGCGGGCGCTATACTCCTGAGTACGTAGTTTTGCTGTACATTCTTCATAAATCTCTCTGGCCGTTTCCGGTTTCAGCAGTTTATTCACGCCAAAAGCAGTTTTCAGTTCGAGATGTGTCCAATGATACAACGGATTACGCATGGTATAAGGAACTGTTTCCGCCCATTTCTCAAATTTCTCCCAGTCGGAAGTGTCTTTTCCGGTACAATATCGTTCCGGGATGCCATTTGTACGCATGGCCCTCCATTTATAATGATCACCCTCCAACCAGATTTGTCCGATATTATCAAATTTCCTGTCATTAGCAATATGCTCCGGATTCAGGTGGCAGTGATAATCTATAATCGGTTGTCTTTTAGCGTACTCATGATAAAGATATCGGGCAGTCTGAGTCTGCAATACGAAATCATCATTCAAGAAAGAATCCATGTGGAGGAATTAAAATTTAAGAATTAGAATTTAAGAAATAAGAATTTAAGGGTAAAATTTTCACTTTCACCCTGAAATCAAATTATCTGAGTTTATCTGCAGTAAAAGTATCCATATCATCATAATCCAGATTCTCGCCGCACATCGCCCAGATAAATGTATAATTACTGGTTCCCGCAGCAGAGTGGATAGACCAGGATGGTGAAATTACAGCCTGTTCATTTCCCATAAAAATGTGACGGGTTTCCTGCGGTTCTCCCATAAAATGGCACACAGCCTGATTGGCAGGTACTTTGAAATAGAAATAAGCTTCCATACGACGGGAATGAGTATGCGGAGGCATTGTATTCCAAACGCTTCCCGGTTGCAATTCTGTCAAACCCATTTGCAATTGGCAACAAGGCAGGATTTCATGCAATACCAGCTGGTTTAATAAACGTTTATTGGAAGTTTCTGCTGATCCCAGATCCCGGGTTCTTCTCATTTCAGAAGTAATCTGAGCAGTAGGATAAGCTGTATGGGCAGGAGAAGAGGCAAAATAATATTTGGCTGGATTTGCTTTATCATTGCTTTTGAAAATAACTTCTTTAGAACCACGTCCTACATAAACAGCATCTTTGAAAGTCATTTTAAATTCTTTTCCGTCTACACACACGCTGCCTTCACCTTCAATACAGACAATACCTAATTCACGTCTCTCACAAAAATATTCGGAACGGATCAGGTCGACTGTTTCCAGTTTCAATGCTTCATTTACAGGCAATGCTCCACCAATGACCAAACGATCATTATGTGTATATGTCATCCTGATTTCATCCGGTGAAAACACTTTCTCTACCAAAAATTCTTTTCGCAATTGAGACGTATCATAATGCTTTACATCATTCGGGTGCGTTCCCCATCTCTCTTCAATAGTTGTTTTCATATTTATTATCTTTATTTAATTTGTTGAAAATCTGATTGATTCAAGTATTTTTAATAAAAATCTTTGCAAATATAGTATTTATTTTTCTATAACTGTGTGCGCAAACGGTTTTTCTTTTTCATAAAAGTATGTTAAGATACTACTTATTTCTATTTTCACATCCATACTAACAGATTTTTTGACTAAATTTGACAGATTTTTTTAATACATTTTTGTATCTAATTGATATAAAGAGAGATAAATATTATAATGGAATTAAAGTTTTTATGTTTGGGGAGTGGAAGTAGTGGCAATTGTTATTATATAGGTAATAGCGAATATGGAATTTTTATAGATGCAGGAGTAGGTATTCGCAATATAAAAAAAGCATTAAAAGACAAGGATATAGATTTTTCCGAGATTCTCGCAGTATTCATTACACATGATCATGCTGATCACATCAAGACTGCAGGATGTTTAGGAGAAAAATACGGAATACCTATTTATGCAACCGAAGAAGTGCACAAGGGAATTGAAAACAGCCGGTATGTCGGAGAACCGTTATGTAATTCCCGCAGATATATACAAAAAGAAGTGCCTTTCCTCCTCAAAGATTTCTGTCTGACTGCTTTTGAAGTTCCTCATGACAGCATGGATAATGTAGGTTATTTTGTTACTTATAAAGATTGTAAAATTACAATCGCCACAGATGTAGGACATATTACAAATACAGTAGCCAAATATTTGCGGATGGGTAATCATTTGGTAATAGAAGCCAATTATGATGAAGAAATGCTTATCAAAGGTAATTATCCGTATTATTTGAAACAGAGAATTATAAGTCCGATAGGACATCTGAGTAATCAGGAAACCGCAGATTTTCTAGCTAATAATTATCATGTGGATCAAAAAAATATTTGGTTGTGTCATTTGAGTAAAGATAATAATCACCCGGAATTGGCATATAAAACTGTGGAAACCGCTATGGCTCAACAAGGTATCAGGGTAGGGAAGGATGTAAATCTCTGTGCCCTGAAACGAACTACTCCGTCGGATTTATATTATTTTGAATGAAAAAGTGCGAAAAACTTTCTTAATTTCAAAGAAATGTTTACTTTTGCACCCGATCAAGAAATGTCTTCGTAGCTCAGTTGGTAGAGCAAATGACTCTTAATCATTGGGTCCAGGGTTCGAGTCCCTGCGAGGACACTGAGTATTTCTAAAAAACTCCCGGAGATAAGCACTTTGGGAGTTTTTTATTTGGGGGGGTGATAGAAACCCTGCAGACAGAGCATGAATTGATACAAACAGATAATCATCCCTTTCTTTCACAAACCTAAATAAAGCGAGTATGTCAATTTTTCGGTTGTATGAAAATTTATAAAGCTATAATTTTGCAACAAAAATAAAATATTGATAACTTAAAAGTATGGCTGATTACTTCCAATCCGGAGAAAAAGAAATATTTTACAAAGCATTCCTTGAAAGAGACCTTTCTTTTGAGGGTGTATTTGTTGTCGGAGTAAAAACGACAGGCATATTTTGTCGTCCCTCTTGTCCTGCTAAACCTAAATTGGAAAATGTTGAATTTTTCCCTTCGGCACAAGAGGCCATGCTTAATGGTTACAGACCATGCAAAGTATGTAAGCCGTTAGAAAAATTGGGAAATCCACCTGAAAACATTAAGCAATTATTGAAATACATGGAAGAAAATCCAGCGGTTAAAATAAAAGATGCCGATTTGCAAGAAATGAGCTTAGAACCAAATCAGGTACGCCGATGGTTTTTAAAAAATTACAAACTAACGTTCCATGCCTATCAGAGAATGTACCGGGCAAATAATGCCTTTCAGCGTTTTCAATCCGACCAAAATGTAACCGACATTGCCTATGATTCGGGGTATGATTCTTTAAGCGGTTTCAACAGCATGTTCAAAAACATTATCGGAGCTTCGCCGCAGAAAAGTAAAGACAAGCGAATTGTTAATATAACCTATATAGAAACTGACTTGGGAATGATGATTGCTGCTGCAACCGATAAAGGAATTTGTATGTTCGAGTTTGCCGATTACAAACAACTTGAATTAGAATTAAGGCAGTTAGCCGCTTCGTTTAAATCCCCACTTGTACAAGGAGAAAATCCTCATTTTGAAACACTTAGAAATCAATTGGATGAATATTTCAAAGGAGAACGCAAAAATTTCGATATACCGCTGGATTTAGTCGGCACCGAATTTCAAAAACAAGTATGGCTTAGCCTCTTGAAAATACCATATGGTACTACAACAAACTATGCAAAGCAAGCTGAACTTTTGGGTAAACCCTCTGCAGTGAGAGCTGTTGCCAATGCGAATGGAAAAAATAAAATTTCCATTATTTTACCTTGTCACAGAGTTATAGGTGCTGATGGTACTCTTACGGGTTACGGTGGAGGAATCTGGAGAAAAAAGAAACTGTTGGAGTTTGAAAAAAAGAACTTAAAAATGGGATAAATTACATCTCAAATGAAATAATTCACAAAAATGTTTTTGAATGAATCTTGAAAAATAAGTAATTTTACATTTTCAAAATTCAAGCATTAAACTAAAACATGACCCTACTCCAACTATTCAAAAATATCCGCCCATTCGTATCACCCTATCGCTGGTTGGTTGTATTCACTCTATCATTGACGTTTATCGGTTCTTTTTTTGCCCAGGTGAATGCCTGGATTTTAAGATATACCGTCGATTCTATCAACGAATTGGTTGAAGCTCACAAATTAGTAACGGAAGGATTGTCTATACTGATCACCATCTCTGTTATACTGATATCTAAAGAAGTACTCAATGCCTTTATACAATATGGACAAAAGCATTATGGAGAAAAATTGCGAATTTATGTTTCAAGGGATCTGGCACAAACTATCATTGAGAAAATACTGACTTATAAACTGGCATTTTACAGTTCGCGTGACAACCAGGCAGGAAGACTGCAAAATCGCATCGACCGGGGCATTGAAAGCCTGACACGACTGGTGCAAAACTTTTTCATTGACATCCTGCCTTTATTTGCCAATTCCATTGTGGCTTTGATTATGATGTTCAGTGCTAATTTTTACGTAGGACTCGTAGGATTGTGTATCGTCCCGATTTATTTCTACATCACCCAAATCCAGGCAAAAAGAATGAGTGGTTCCCGAAGAAAAATAAAAGAACTGAGGGAAAACAAAAGTCAGGGTATTTTAAGCATTTTGGAATCAATTACGGTTATTAAATCATTCATCCGTGAAAATATTGAAGGAGAGAAACAAATGGGTTTGCAAAACGCATTGACCAGTACGCAGATGAAAACGCGGAATATCAGTTTCTTGTTTGATGCCCTGAAAAGTTTTGTAGAACAAATCGGGGTGGTAATTATAATTATCCTGACGGCTTATTTTGTATTAAAAGGAGAAATGACCATCGGTGCAATCATGTTTCATATCTTGCTGTTTAACAACGTTTCAGCTCCTATCCGCCAATTACACAGGATTTATGACGAAATGAACGATGCCCTGATTTATTCCGAAAGTTTTTTCAATATTCTGCATGCCAACCACCAGATTGAAGATTCGGGAGATTATAGACCTTCAAAGATTGAAGGTCATTTTAGCTTGAAAAACGTTAACTTCACTTATCCGGACAATGAAGTCAGGACATTATATGACATTAACATGGAAATTCTTCCTGGAAAAATTACTGCCTTTGTTGGTTTATCCGGTGCCGGGAAAAGTACATTAATCAATTTGTTGGACAAATTCTACCAGCCGGACTCCGGGTCTATTTTACTGGATGGCATTTCTTTAACAGCATATGATACCACATTTTTAAGAGAAAATATCGGATTAGTATTACAAAAAAATCACATTTTCAACGGTACTATCGAAGAAAATATTCGTTATGGAAATCCAGGGGCAACGCATAAAGAGGTAGTAGATGCTGCGAAAAAATCGTTTATACACGATCAAATCATGGATTTACCTCAACAATACAAGACTTCGGCGATGGCCTTATCAGGAGGCCAACAGCAAAAAATTGCCATTGCCCGGATGTTCCTGAAAAATCCACCCATTATCTTTCTGGACGAACCAACTGCTAGTCTGGATGCTATTTCCACAGAACAAATAAAAATTAGCTTAGATGCCATCAAGAAAGACCGTACCGTCATCATTATCTCCCATAGTATTTCCCAAATCATTGATTCCGACCGGATTTATGTCATGCGCGAAGGGCAGGTTGTGGAATCAGGAACCCATGAAGAAATTTATCATATGAATGGTACATACAAGGAAATTTTTGATGCAATGGCAAGAAGCCTGAATATTGATAAGATTTCCAAGACATTAGAATAATGAAACATATACCTAATTCATCTCTCAAAAAATTTCTTCCAAATCAATAAACAAACCTTCCAGAATTTTCACAGGAACCTGAGTCTGTCCATTAATAACTTCATAGGTAATTCCATCGCCAAATTTTCCATCAGGTTGGAGGATAAATACAGTAACAGCTTGAGAGTCCGGATAAGCAATCCAATATTCCCGGACTCCTGCGGCTTCATAAAGAAAATATTTTTCATTCATATCCCGTTTCCCTGTGCTTGGAGAAAATACTTCAACAATCAGGTCTGGAGCTCCGATACAACCTCTCTTATCTAATTTAGAAGGATCACAAATTACACAAATATCCGGCTGTACAACGTTGTAAATCTTATCATTGCTTACTTCTCCGTTCAATGGCAGACGAACATCAAAAGGGGCATGGTATATTTCACATTTACCCTTCCTTTGATTAATATATGACCACGTTTTCCCAAAAAGAGAAGCTGTTGCTTTTGCATGTTTACGAAAAGGCGCTGATAAAGAATAAACTATGCCGCCAATAATTTCCCGGGGCTTACCATCAGACCAATCTAAATAATCTGCATAAGAAAAATATTCTTTCCCATATGCAATCGCAGGTTCTTCTGTTTTATTTGTATCCTTTGGCGACTCTATGTATGCCTTATTTTGTTTGTTTTCTTTAGCTTTGGTTTTCATATCTGTTTTTGTTATAATAATTTTACAAAGTTAAAAAACAAGTTCGATTTTCAACTATTCTTCTTCTAATATTTCCAATTTAACAAACCAAATAACCTAACTTTACGTTTTTACAATAAACTTCATATCTCATGTCACAAACCAACATCTACATAAAAAACATGGTCTGCAACCGCTGCATTATGGTAGTGGAAGGTACACTTCAGGAATTAGGTATAATCCCTGTTTCCATAAAACTTGGAGAAGTAGTTCTATCGGATAAACTTTCCGATGAAATCAGGGAAAAATTAGAAAAATCCCTGCAATCTGTCGGTTTCGAATTGATCGATAACAGGAAAACCCGGTTAATAGAACAGGTGAAAAAAGAAATCATCGACCTTGTACACAACAATAACAACAATCTGAAAAAGAATTTGTCTGATTATATCAGCTCCAAAGTACACCATGATTATACATATATCAGCAACTTGTTTTCAGAAGTTGAAAATACAACTATAGAGAAATATTTCATTGCACAAAAAATAGAAAAGGTAAAAGAATTGCTGGTATATGATGAGTTAAACCTGAATGAGATATCAGACATGTTAAATTATTCAAGTACAGCTCATTTAAGTGCCCAGTTTAAGAAAGTTACAGGACTTACTCCAAGCCATTTTAAACAGATAAAAGAGAATAAGCGGAAACCAATCGACCAGGTGTAAATGATATAAATTATACCGTGAATTATATAACGGTTTATGATAGCATTCTTCCGATCTTTGTACCATCATTGAATAAAAGATCAGAATTATGGCAACGAATAAAACAGTCAAAAAGAACTTTCCTGTGCTTCAGATGGGATGTGCATCATGTGCAGCAAGAGTAAGTCATGTATTGAATAATCAACAAGGAGTGGTGAATGCTTCCGTAAATTACGCTACAGCTACAGCTTCCATTGAATATAACCCTTCTGTTGTATCTTCCGAATCATTGCGGGAGGCAGTGCAAAATGCTGGGTATGATCTCTTAACGGATCTTAATGATGAAGATTCTTCCGATGAAATCGAGAAAATATATGCGGAAAAATATAAAAAAATAAAATATCTTACGATAGGTTCCATCCTTTTATCAATACCTGTTGTATTAATAGGTATGGTATTTATGAATATACCATATGCCAACGAAATCATGTGGATACTTTCTACTCCGGTAGTATTCTACTTCGGAAAAGATTTTTTTATCA
>JAVBMQ010000215.1:0-16719 GCA_031552335.1 Bacteroidales bacterium
ATATAACTGTAAGATAGAAGCAAACAAGCGAACACAATAGATAAACCCAGAAGATTTACAATTCGTAAAGATTTACTTTTCCTAAAACGTTTGAAAATATTCATTTCTGAAATTATATTGTTTGATTTTCACTTCAAAATAATCTCTTCCGCATCGCCAAAGTTATCATATCCTGCAACAATTACCTTATCTCCGGATTTTAATCCTCCGGTTATTTCATATTGTTGCGGATTTTGTCTTCCGATAGAAACGGGAACTTTCGTGGCTTTTGTACCGGATTCGTTGAGTTTAAAGATCCATTGTCCACCGGTAGTCTGGAAAAAATTTCCTTTAGAGATGACCAGGGCATCTTCCGGACTACCCAATTCGAGTTGTATCCGGTAGTTTTTCCCAATCCGGATATTTTCCGGTTGGAGGTCTGTAAAAACAAAATCAACGGAAAACTGGCGGTCTTTAATCTCCGGATTGATCTTGGATATTTTCAAGGGATATTTTTCTCCCTGATAGATAATAGTTGCAGGTAATCCTACTGTAACCCGGTCAATATAGTATTCGCTGATTTTTGTATTCAGTTTAAACTGATCTATTACTTTCAATTCGCCAACAGCACTTCCCAAATTAATCCGTTCTCCGGGAATCACGCTGACAAAACTGAGTTGTCCGGCAATAGGAGCCCTGACAATCAAATTATCCAAACGTTCGGCACTTCTGCGAAAACGTTTTTCTTCCCGATCCAAGTCATTTTTCATCAAATCTTTCTGAATAACATTCATCAACGAATCATGTTTCATTTCTTCCAGCAACAATTTAGTGGTTTTTTCATTCAATTGATATTCATCTGAGGCCACTTCCAGTTGCGCTTTACTTTTGATACCGATATTGTATTCTTCCTGATCCAAAGCATATTGTTTACCAAGTCTGTCCATCTTATATACAGTTTCCAGACTCTGCCGTTTGAGTTGAGATGATTTTCGTTCCATCTCCAGCAGATTTTCCCGGTGGGTAATTCTTTTCTTTTCCAGATCATCCCGGTCATCGTCTATCGTCCTGATCAGTTCAGGATTGGTAAGCACCAGAATCGTATCTCCCAGTTTCAACATATCTCCATCATCCGAAACAATCCGGTCTACAATTCCTCCCTCCAGTGCATTGAGACGAATCGTAAGGATAGGCAGCACAACACCTTCCGTATCTAAATATTCCAAAAACTTACTCTGTTCAACTTCCGAAATTCCCAATTTATCAACTTCATATCTTAGTTTTTTCGGGCCGGCAGCTGAGAAAATTACAAAAATAAGCAAGATGAGAAATGCTATTCCTGCAAGAATATAGTATTTATAACGCAATACCGGATGTTTCTTCGGAATAACCCGGTCCATTCTGTCAATCGTTCCCATTATATTTATTTTTTTATTTCAACAATAATTCATAATCTTCCGTAAGAGGAATATCTTTTTCAAAATCATGTAAAGTCATGCTTCGTATTCCGTAATATAAACTCCAATAGTAAGACAAGGCACTGATATAACTGCGTTTAGCCGAATCTTTTTCCGAAATCGATGCATTCAGATCTAATATGGTAGATTTTCCGAGAATATAAAGCCGGCGAGCCACTTCATTTCTCCGTTCGGCTGTCTTATCCGTTTTTTCGGCAATATGGATATTTCCCGATTGAATATTGAACTGTTTCACCATTTTTTGTACATTTTGTTCAAAAGTGATACGATCCTGTTCTACCTGTGTTCGTGTCATATCCCGGCTTGATTCAGCTACTTTCACTCGCCCTTTACCTCTACCCCAATCCAAGATAGGAATACGAATACCTAACTCCACATATTGTTGATTCGAAGGATCTTTATATGCTTCACTCAAATCGTCTGATTTTTTGGTCAAGCCAAATTCTGCATATAAATCGGCTTTCAACCCCCGGTTGGCTTTAGCATAGGATACTGCACTTTCGCTTTCTAACAAACGCCGTTTCATTGTCAACATATCCGGACTGTTGGCTAATGCATATTGCAAAGCCTGGTGTACATCAATGACCAAAGAAGGTATTCCTGGATTGATGTTAACGGCTATTTGTTGGTGATCAGCCATTCCTAAGTAGGTTCTTAAGTTATGCATATCGTTATCTACATTGATTTGGGCATTCAGCATATTACTTTCTTCCGTCAATCTACTGATTTCCAGTTGCAACATCTCATTTTCCGTTATTGTACCGATATTATACCGTCCCTGTGCAAAATGATAAAGCGTATCTGCATTGGCATAATTGGTCTGAGCAATCTGCAGATTTGTTTGAGCCATTGCCAGATTGAAAAACATCAAAACAGTACGGGAAGAAACCAATTCCAATGTTTCGATATACGATTTTTTTGCCTCTTCAAAACGAAGGGGTTCTATTTTCCGATCCCACTTCAAACTATTATATCCCAACAAAGATTGCGTATAACCAAAGGTAAAAGGAGTTGTTTTATAAGAAGTTTCTTCATTTTCAAAAACATCCATCCGCTGGATACCAGAAATTACAAAGAAACTACCTCCTGTCAGAGCTACATTTTGATTGATGGTTAAGTTGCCATTTGTCATCAATTGATTTTGTTGTATATAAGTAGATGTACCATCCGGCTGGGTAATCGGATTGATAGAATGATTGAAATTAGGGGTAGAAGTAAATGTCAACGAAGGTAAATAATTAGCTTTATAATAACAATAACTCCAATACTGGGAACGAAAATTGTGCCTGGCTGCTATGACATCGGGAGATTTCCGTAGGGCTATTTCAATAGCTTTTTCTAAATCCAACACAACAGTAGTAGTATCCTGAGAAAACACGGGTACTCTACACAAAAGAAAAAGAAATATGTATTTTATTAACTCCATCATACTTTCATTACGACAAGATTCATACCAAAGCAATAAAAAACTAACAATCAGAATATTACAAAAAAGTTCACTCAATAAAAAACGTGCATTTTCACACAAATAAAGTGCTATTTCGCACACTTCAAACATAAAAAAAAATGCATATATTTGCACAATAAACAATTATGGACAAAAAAGGAAAAATATTGATCATCGATGACAACGAAGATGTTTTGTTCGCGCTCAACATCTTATTGTCTCCTAACGTCGAAAAAGTGAAGGTTAGTACTGATCCCGGCAAGATTCCGCATTTTATGAATCAATTCCAGCCGGATGTGATTCTTTTGGATATGAATTTCAGCCGGGATGTGAGTAGCGGACAAGAGGGATTTCAATGGCTGGGTCATATTCTTCAGACAGATCCGCAGGCAATTGTCATACTGATGACTGCCTATGCAGATACTGAAAAAGCCGTACAAGCCATCAAAGCCGGGGCAACCGATTTTATTTCCAAACCCTGGGAAAAAGAAAAATTATTAGCTACCCTTTTCTCTGCGTTGAAACTAAAAGCTTCTCAAACAGAAGTGGATACATTAAAAAAACAAATGGAAGTTCTCAACAATTCTGATACTACATACGAAATCATTGGAGAGTCAGGAGCTATGCAGGAAATCTATTCTCTGATAGAAAAATTGGCAGATACGGATGCAAATATCTTGATATTAGGAGAAAATGGAACCGGAAAAGATTTAGTCGCCCGTGCTATTTACCATCATTCCCCCCGTTCCGGAAAAGTTTTTGTCAGCATAGACCTGGGTAGTATCCCCGAAAGTTTATTCGAAAGCGAACTCTTCGGATATGAAAAAGGCGCTTTTACCGATGCAAAAAAAGAAAAACCGGGAAGAATGGAAGCTGCTTCGGGAGGCACACTATTTCTTGACGAGATTGCCAATCTTTCCATGCCGATGCAAGCTAAATTACTGACTGCCATCGAGAAAAAATACATTTCCCGTCTGGGTTCCAATAAAAGTATTCCTATAGACGTCCGTTTCATCAGCGCCACCAATGCTGATATTTACAGGGAAGTTGCCGACGGAAATTTCCGGCAGGATCTTTTATATCGCATCAACACCATTGAATTACATATACCTCCATTACGTGACCGGGGAAAGGATGTGATTCTCCTGACTGAATATTTCATCCGGAAATTTGCGCCTAAATACAAGAAAAATATCCAGGGTATTTCTCCGGAAGCAAAAAATAAATTATTAACCTATTCCTGGCCAGGCAATGTCAGAGAATTACAAAATGCAGTGGAAAGAGCAGTCATATTATCTTCCGGATATCTCCTGAGTAGTAATGATTTTCCGCTACAAACAGTTCCCAATAAAAAGAAGAAAGAATATGAGATATTAAATCTGGAAGAATTGGAAAAGGAAGCCATTGAAAAAGCATTGGAACATAGCGACGGTAATATGAATAAAGCAGCAGAACTACTGGGTATTTCCAGATTTGCTCTTTACAGAAAGATAAAAAAATGAAACGTTATCATCTGCTCCTGACTGTAAAAATAATGACTGTGGCCTTATTGTCCATCACCACAGGCTATCTGTTGGGGATACATCAATACTGGATTGCCTTGGGAATTTTTATTGTTTTAGTTCGTACAGGATATGGTTTATTATTGTTCATGAAAAGAACATTCAAAGATACAAGCAGATTAATTAATGCCATCCGTTTCTCCGAATCAAATATATCATTCCAATATGCCGTATCTAAAGGATTACCTCCGGAACTATCCCTTCAAATGGAAAATGCGATTACCCGGCTCAATAAAAAAATGATGCAAACAGAGGCAGAACATCAATTTTATGATACACTTCTTAACCGAATAGACAGCGCTATTGTTGTTTTTGAGAAATCAGGTAAAATACATTGGATCAACAAAACAGCAGTAGATGAATTCGGAAGACCTCAGCCCATCAATATCGAAGATCTCCGGATGGTTTCTCCTGAATTACCATCCTTGTTAGATAAGATATCGCCTCAGGAAACCAAAATCATCAGGATTGAAAAAGAAAATCATTTGAGACAATTGGCCATTACTGCAGTTTTATTCTCCTCCCAGGGAAAAAACATGAAACTTGTCAGCTTCAAACACATTGAATCTGTAATGGAAGAAAGTGAAACGGATGCCTGGAAAAAATTAATCCGAGTACTGACACATGAAATTATGAATTCTATCACCCCTATTATTTCTTTATCGGAAAGTTTTTCCGAACAGGACTCCAATGATGAAGAAAGGCAAAATCTAATGAAACGGGCTATGCAAACCATCCACCGGAGAAGTAAAGGATTGGTGGAATTTGTGCATAATTACCAGAAATTGACGCGTATTCCGGCTCCGGTACTCCGGGAAGAAAATTTTTCAGAGATCATTGAAGATATCTCGCAACTAATGAAAGCCGAAAATATCAGATTTACCTATGAAGTCACTCCTCCTGATATATTGGTTCCTGTAGACCGTTCTCAAATAGAACAAGTATTAATCAATCTGATAAAAAATGCCTGGGAAGCCTCACTAAACAAACCTGTACCGGATATACAGGTTCATATTTTCAAAAATGAATACCAACGACCCGTTATTACCATTGAAGATAATGGTTGTGGCATTCTTCCTGAGGTAGTAGATAAAATTTTTGTTCCCTTTTTTACGACCAAAACAGGAGGTTCCGGCATCGGGCTGAGTATCTGCCGGCAAATCATGACAATGCATGGAGGCAATATCCGTGTAGAATCGGTTATCGACCATGGAACAAAAGTTGAATTAAGATTCTGAAACCGGTTTCTCTGCTTTATTTGCCAATTCCGGATACTCAATTCTTGTATGATACATAGTCCTTAACTTCTCATTGAACACAGCCTTTACATCTTCAATATCTTTGAATGTCAAAGGGGTATCTTTCAATAATCCTTCATTGATTTTCGAGTCAATAATCCTGTCTATCAAACTGCCGACCGTTTCATCGGTATACTCCTTCAAACTATGGGATGCAGCTTCCACAGAATCTGCCATCATCAGGATTCCGGTTTCTTTACTGAATGGATTAGGACCCGGATAGGTAAAAATAGCATCATTGATCTGCCTGTCGGGAAAAGCATTTTTGAAAGAATTATAGAAAAACATGGCTTTGCTTTGCCCATGATGTGTCAGGATAAACTGAATGATTTGATCCGGAAGATTATATTTCCGGGCAATCCGCTCTCCTTCGGGAACATGATCTACAATGATTTTCGCACTTTCTTCAAAATTCAGGTGGATATGAGGATTATACCCTGATTGATTTTCGGTAAAATAGGTAGGATTCTTCATTTTCCCGATATCGTGATATAATGCACCGGTCCTGGTCAATTGTATATTGGCTCCTATTTTTGCAGCCGCCTCTGTGGCCAGAATAGAAACCTGCAATGAATGTTGAAAAGTTCCCGGACAAGTTTCCGATAATTTTCTCAATACCGGATGATTGATATTAGACAACTCGACCAAACTTACATTTGAAACATAACCGAATGTTTTTTCTATAAGATATACCAATGCATATGTAAACATCAGAAAGATGAAATTGATACCGAAATACATGAACATCTGCCAACGGATCTTAGTAATATCTCCTTCCTGAAAAAGAATCAATCCTGTATAAAAAACAGCATAAGACAAAAAGACAAAAAATGAACAACGGATTAACTGGGAACGTTCAGTCAGATCTTTCAAACTGAAAATTACCGTCATACCTGCTATGATCTGCAACAACATAAATTCCATGGGAAAGGGAACCATCACAGCACATAACAATATCATCGTTATATGTGCAAATAAAGCAGTTCGTGTATCAAAGAACGTACAAATCACAATCGGAACAATCATATACGGAATGATATATACATTGAAAAGGCTATAGTTAACCGCCATTTCCGTCAGGAAAGCAAACGACGTGATCATGAACAACAGAAAAATCGTATTCTTCCGGTGTGCATAAAATTTCTGGCGAAAGAAATACAAATACAAAAAGAAACAAGCATACAGACCTATTACCAACATAAAAATTCCGGTCAGGATCCAGCCCTGATGTTGCATACTCCCCATCCTGTTTTGGGAAACGATCTTCAATGAGTTTAAAATATTAAATGTCTTATTATCTACAATAATTCCCTGGTCAACAATCCGTTCCCCTGCCTGAACCATCCCCGAAGCCAATGAAACCTGTTGCAAAAGTTCATTCTTCACTTTATCCGACATATCCTGGTCATAGATCAAATTCTCTACAATGTATTTATTCACGTTCAAAGTCTTCAAAACTTCCGGTGATAAATGGGAAGGACAATCATTCATAATTTCAGCATAGGCCGTTTGAACAGTATAAACCTTTTCCAAAGGAATCTCCAGGGCTTCATTACCTTCAAATTCTTTGATCGAATGAAATTTCTCTTTTTCCAAAAACTGCCGGTTGTCCCGGCTGATAATCCCTGCTCCGTATATTTTCTCAAGTTCTGATTTCAGATAAACCAAATAGAAACGATTTACAAGAGGATGAATAATAGCTTTATAATCTGCTTCCAGTTTATCTATTTGCTCCTGCATTACATTTTTTTGTAACTGAAAATAAGGAACATAATATTGCAAAATACTATCCTGTTCATGTTTAACCTCTGCTTCGGTTTTATAAATAGGAAAATCAAAGGAGGCCGTTAACAAACCATACCTCCAAGGTTTTCCCTCCTGATACTGGTATCTGAATTTCCCTTCTCTCGGAAAAAGAAATGCAATCAACAATGCTGCAACCAGAAAGTATATAGAAACTGATATTTCTTTTGACTTTATTTTCATGTTTTCACTCTTTATACAAATTAAAATCGCCGAAAATTACTAAAAAAAGAATAATAATCCGTACTTTTGCGGAAATTTTTACTTTTAAGTCATGCCTGAAAGAAAAGTCAGAGTTCGTTTTGCCCCCAGTCCAACGGGGCCATTACATATCGGAGGTGTACGAACAGCCTTATATAATTATTTATTTGCGAAGAAACACCAGGGAGATTTTATCCTTCGTATCGAGGATACAGACTCCCAAAGATTCGTCTCCGGAGCAGAAGAATATATCATAGAGACTTTCAACTGGCTCGGACTTTCATTTGACGAGGGTGTTCATTCAGGAGGCCCTTGTGCTCCTTACCGTCAATCCGAAAGGAAAGAAATCTACAAAAAATATGTTGATATATTACTGGAAAAGGATCTGGCATATATTGCATTCGATACTCCGGCTGAATTAGAAGCAAAGAGATCGGAAATTCCCAATTTCCAGTATGATGCATCTACCCGCATGCAAATGCGTAACAGCCTGACACTTTCTGCAGAAAAAGTACAGGAACTATTAGACGCCGGAGAAAATTATGTTGTCCGCATCAAAATAGAACCTCAGGAAGATATTACGGTCAATGACCTGATCCGGGGAAAAGTTGTCATCAACTCTTCCATTCTGGATGATAAGGTATTGTATAAATCGGCCGATCAGTTACCGACTTACCATTTAGCGAATATAGTAGACGATCACCTGATGGAGATCAGTCATGTCATCCGTGGAGAAGAATGGTTACCTTCAGCTCCTTTACACGTCTTACTATACCGGGCATTCGAATGGGAAGCGCCTCAATTTGCCCATTTGCCTTTGTTGTTAAAACCTGATGGCAATGGTAAACTCAGCAAACGGGATGGAGATCGTTTAGGCTTTCCTGTATTTCCTTTGGAATGGAAAGATCCTAAAACAGGAGAAATTTCCTCCGGATACAGAGAAGCGGGTTATCTGCCGGAAGCGGTTATCAACTTCCTTGCTCTTCTGGGTTGGAATCCGGGAAATGACCAGGAAATCATTCCTATACAGGAACTGATCGAATTATTCTCTCTTGAAAAGTGTAGTAAAAGCGGGGCCAAATTCGATTATGAGAAAGGAAAATGGTTCAACCACCAATATATCCAATTAGCCGACAATAAAACAATTGCCGGCATGTTTCAACAAATCCTGAAAGAGAAACAGATTGAAGCAGACAAAGATTTTGTAACCTGTATCGTCAGACTTGTCAAAGAGCGTGTCAATTTTGTCAAAGAATTGTGGGAACAAGCTTCTTTCTTTTTTATTGCTCCCGAAACATATGATGAAAAAACCGTTCAAAAACGATGGAAAGAAGATTCCGGTCGGCAAATGGCAGAATTATCGGATGTTCTGGAAGGAGTAAATGATTTCTCTGCTGCAAACACGGAAGAAATAGTCAAAAACTGGATAGAAAACGAAGAATATCATTTAGGAAATGTGATGAACGCTTTCCGGCTGGCCATTGTAGGAGCATCCAAAGGTCCGCACATGTTTGATATCATTGCTGTACTTGGGAAAAAAGAAACCATCAGCAGATTACAAAAAGCCATTCAGGTGCTAAACTAATTACCATGTATTCATTTGCGATAGCTTTATACTCTTTTGTCGTCAAATTAATATCGCCCTTTCACAAGAAAGCAAAAAAAATGGTCAGAGGGCAGAAAGATACTTTTGATATCCTGGGAAAGAATATCCTTCCCGGAGAAAAGTATATTTGGTTTCATGCTGCATCTTTAGGTGAATTTGAACAAGGAAGACCGTTAATGGAACGGGTTAAATCTCACCGGCCGGAATATAAAATTCTATTGACCTTCTTTTCTCCTTCAGGATATGAAGTGAGAAAAAACTATAACGGAGCTGATGTTATTTGTTACTTACCATTTGATTTACCCGGTAATGTAAAACGATTCCTGCAATTAGCACATCCGGATATGGCTATCTTTATTAAATATGAGTTCTGGATGAATTATCTGACGGAATTGCACAAAAAAAAGGTTCCGACTTATATCATTTCTGCCATTTTCCGTCCCAACCAAATCTTTTTTAAATGGTATGCAAAGCCTTACAAACATGTATTGAATACATATGACAAATTATTCGTTCAGGATAAAGCATCTGCCGATTTATTGGCAAAGAATGGAATCTCAAATGTTATCACTTGTGGAGATACCCGTTTTGACAGGGTATTGGACATCCACGCTCAGGCTAAGGCATTGCCTGTATTAGAATCTTTCTCTGAAAATACTGGAAAAGATCATACAATCATGGTTGCCGGAAGTTCATGGCCCAATGATGAAGAAGTTTTCATTCCCTATTTTAACCAACATACTTCCATCAAATTAATCATTGCTCCTCATGAAATACATGAAGGACATCTGAAAGAAATCACTTCCCGCCTGAATCGTCCTTATATCCTCTATTCTGAAGCTACAGAAGAGAATGTCAAACAAGTGGATTGCATCATTATGGATTGCTTCGGATTACTTTCTTCTACCTATAAATACGGGGCAATAGCATATATTGGCGGAGGATTCGGCACAGGTATCCACAATGCTTTAGAAGCTGCTGTATATGGTATTCCTGTTATATTCGGGCCTACATACCACAAGTTCCGTGAAGCCAAAGAACTGATCCTGTTTGAAGGAGGTTTTTCAATCAATGATGCAGATGATTTCAACAATCAAATAGACAAATTTATCTCCCAAACAGATGTGCTGACTACTGCCGGGAAAAATGCAGGTAATTATGTACATCAAAACGGTGGCGCGAGCGATATCATTTTCAACGAAATATTTTAATTCTGATTTATTTCTGTTGTTCTTTTTATAAATGACATTTTAATAGGACACGAATTGAACGAATGAAACGAATAGTAACGAATCTTTTAAATTTTGAATTCGTTACTATTCGTTTCATTCGTTCAATTCGTGTCCTATTTATTTTTTCTATGATTTGCTCGAAAAACAAAACTACTAGCAAAAAATTCAAGCACAATGTTATAATTTTCCTCCTTCATCGTCATTAATGTACATATGGATTTAGAACAGTTCAAATCGGATATAATTCCTCTTCGGACAAAGATGATTTCTCTTGCCCGGAAATTGATGGAAAATGACACTGATGCTGAAGATATTGTCCAGGAAACTTTACTCCGCCTTTGGAATATCCGGATACAATTGAACAGTGTTGCCAATCCAGCCGGTTTTGCCATGCAGATCACGAAAAATATCTGTATCGACAAACTGAGAATCCAAAAAACGAACATTGACATCGATACTTTTCCCATCGGTATATCAGAAGAGACACCTTATATCCATATGGAAAATACGGATGCTATAAATATCATTGGGAAAATCATTGAAAAATTACCTGAATTACAACGTCAAATCATCCATATGAGGGATATAGAAGGGTATGAACTGGAAGAAATCGCAACAATCACAGGGACACATGTCAGTGCTGTAACGATGAATCTTTCAAGAGCCAGAAAAAAGGTAAGAGATCAATTTATCAGTATGAATACATTCAAAATGACTGCAAATGGATAATAAAAATCATATAGAAATATTGCTGGAAAAATATTTCGAAGGAATGACTTCCATTGAAGAAGAAAAAATGCTTCGTGATTACTTCCAACAAGGAAATATTCCTGAATCACTGGAAATTTACAGGCCTATGTTTGCCTTTTTCAATCAAGAAATCTCAAAAGAATCTTCAGTGATTTCGGTAATTGGCAAATCCGAAACTGTCATCCAACAAACTGCTAAAAAACAAAAGAAAAACCTAATCATAATCCGTTGGGTTACGACCGGAATAGCTGCTTGTTTTTTGATTTTCGCCGGAATTACTCTTCTCAACAAACAAGAAGAAAAACTCTTTGCTCATTCCAGAATATATATCAATGGGGAAAAATATACCGATATAGAAACCATTCGTTCCGGAACAATCAATACATTGAATGATCTTTTTGAAGGGAATGAAGAAATTTTTTCTGCTCAGATAGATGCTTTGGATAGTTTTATCGACGAATAATAAAATATTTCATCATATGAAAATACATAAAAAATACTTGATTCTATTCCTCTTGTCTTTTTCCGTCCATTGGGTAGCAGCCCAAAATGGCCTGAAAATAGAACAAATATTCAAGAATTACGGTAAACAGAATGGTTCAATCTTAATTGAACTGGCCAATGACGTATTGGGAAACCAGACAAAAATCAACTTATATAAAAGTCTGATTATCAGTTCTTCAACAAGAGAAACCACAGATTCTACCCTTATAGCCATCGGATATGACATAAAAGATGGAAGTAAATTGATTGAAACACAGAAAGATGGAAAATTAGAACTTGGATATTATTTTCTAAAAAAGAAAGAAAATTCACCTGCTGAATATATCTTATACAAAAACAAGTCCAGAAAACTAACCTTGATTTATATCCGGGGAAATTTTCCGCCACAACAGCTGGAACAGGAATTGGATAAGCTAAAAGATTTATTTATCACTGTCAACAAAAAACGAATTAAACTATAATCATTATGAAAAAGAATCTAATCATTATTTGTTTTTTATTTTTTTCTGTAAGTATCTTTTCAAAAAAGGTTATCAACCGACCGTTCTTCAGCAATTCTACTCATGGTTATGTGAGCATAGAACAGGTCGAGATCAACGACACGGCCACTATTCTGAGAATGAAAGTCAATATGAAACCTTCGCATTGGTGGCGTATCAGCCCGGACACTTACATCCAGCCCAGTAACCATCCGGATCGTCTGAACATCACCCATGCCGAAGGAATTACCTTAGGGGAAAACATGTACACCAAAAACGGCACAAGCACATTTACGCTCTTTTTCCCTCCGATCGATATGAATACCCAACAACTCAACTTCGTCGAAAGTGATTGTTCGGATTGTTTCAAAATTTACGATGTAGATTTAACCGGAAATGGTATTGAAAATTTATACGACAACGAGGAATATGCTGCTGTAAGACAACCTGAATCCCAGAGAAAACAAGTTCCGAACACAGAAAAATCCAAGAGTTCGGTCACCTATAACGGCTCTGCATACAATGTATTGTTTTCCTGGAAAAAGAAAGCAAATGATCCACATTGGGCCAGTATAGGAATGGCTTTCGCCGATTTTGACGGCATGACGGATACCAATGGAGAACTCCGGACCAGCACCTCCTACTCTTTCATTCTCAATCCAATCGAATACAGTATCCCCTTGGATCATCACTGGCTGTTAGTAAGCGGTCTCGGTATCGACTGGACCCGTTACCATTTCAAAGGAAACATCGGATTGGAAGAAGTAAACGGTATAACCCAATTTGTACCGGCTCCTGCAGGTACTACATACAAATCCAGTAAATTGTTGACCTATTATCTTACAGTTCCATTGCTTCTGGAATACCAGACTAAGATTGCTAAAGAGCGTTCTATCTTCTTTTCCGGAGGATTTGTGGGCTATATCAGATGTTATTCCAAATCACAGGTAGATATGAATGTGGAGGGAGGAATCCAAAAAATAAACAAAGGAAGAGACCTGAATATCCTGCCGGTAAACGGACGATTTATGTTGCAGGCAGGGATTTCTAAAGTGAACTTTTTTGGTTATTATTCGCCATTTTCATTGTTTGAAAAGGATAAGGGCCCGGATATTAAGCCGGTAGGAATTGGGGTTATGTTGGATTTTTGACAGGAATAATATTTGAAATCATTTAATTTCATTACATAAAAACAAAAGTGAAAAATAAGAGCGATATAATCTCGACCTTATTTTTCACTTTTTCTCAAAGGGATGATGTTGTACCTTTGAAATTGACAATGATCATTTAATTATCAATTGTCAACTATCAATTAATTACTTTACAAATCCCCTGTTTTTCAACAAATAAACCGGATTAGGATCCGCTCCACGGAATTTTCTATACAACACAGCAGGATCTTCAGTATCCCCTTTTGACAGGACATTCTCCCTGAAAGAAGCAGCTGTTGCCGGATCAAAGATTCCTTTTTCCTTAAACAGTTCAAAAGCATCTGCATCTAATACTTCCGACCACAGGTAGCTATAATATCCTGCTGAATAACCTCCATCGAAAATATGTGTAAAATAAGGACTTCTGTAACGAACGATGATTTCCGGAATCAATCCGATCTTATCCAAGGCATCTTTTTCAAATGCCCGAACATCCAGGTCTTTCACTTCCGTAATTGTAAACCAATTCATATCCAACAAAGCAGCGGCTACCAGTTCTGTTGTCATAAATCCTTGATTGAAAAGTGCTGCATTCTGCATTTTTTTCACCAATGTATCCGGAATAATTTCACCTGTTTGATAATGTTTGGCATACAACTTTAAAACTTCCGGTTCAAAAGCCCAATGTTCCATCACCTGAGAAGGCAATTCGACAAAATCACGGGCAACATTTGTTCCGGAAACACCTCTATAATTACACATAGAAAGCATTCCATGCAAAGCATGTCCGAACTCATGGAACAAAGTTTCCACTTCATCCGGAGTCAGCAATGAAGGTGTATCTCCTGTCGGTTTGGTAAAATTACCTATGTTATAAATCACCGGACGGATATTTTTGCCATTTTCTCTATATTGCTCATTAAAACCTCCCATCCATGCTCCACCTCGTTTGCTGGCACGAGGGAAATAATCCAGATAAATCACAGCAATATAAGAACCATCTGAGTCTGTTACCTTGTAAGCTTTGGCCTCCGGATTATATACAGGAACTGAATCCAGCACTTCAAAATTCAACCCATATAATTTATTAGCAACTGCAAAAACACCATCACGAACATTTTCCAATTGGAAATACGGACGTAAAGCTTCTTCATCCAGATCATATTTTTGTTTGCGGAGTTTTTCTGCATAATACCACCAATCCCAGGATTGTAAAGCAAAATTACCACCTTCTTCGTTGACTAATTTCTGCAATTCATCCCGTTCTTTTTTTGCCTGTGGCAAAGCGTATTTCCAAATATCATTTAACAAACCATAAACCTTATCCGGAGTTTTAGCCATGGTTTCTTCCAAAACAAAATCTGCATATGTCTTGTAACCCAACAAATTTGCTTTCTCCAGACTGAGGTTTACTATTTTATTAATATTGGCTTTGTTATCAAACGCATTGTCATTATCTGCACGCATATACATAGCTTTGTATAGCTTTTCCCTCAGCTCTCTGTTATCTGCATACTGCATAAAAGGAATCCAACTGGGTTTGTGCAGGGTAAATACCCACTTCCCTTCCAAACCTGCCGCCTTTGCAGCATCTGCAGCTCCGGCTATGATACCTTCCGGCAGTCCGGACAGATCTTCCTTATTATCAATGATCAATTGAAAGTTATTTGTTTCAGCCAATACATTTTGTCCGAACTTCAATGAATAAAGACTCAAATCTTTATTGATCTGACGAAGTTTTCCTTTATCAGTATCTGACAACAAAATACCTGAACGAACAAATTTTTTGTAATATTTTTCCAACAAACGTTGTTGTTCCTTTGTCAATTGACCCGGATTTTCCGTATTCTGATCATACAATGTCTTGATCCGGCTAAAAAGCGTTTCATTCAGATAAATATTATCACTATGTTCTGAGAGCTTCGGAGTAATCTCTTCACTCATCTTTTGCATGATACTATCAGTATCTGTCTGATCCAAAGAAAAGAAAACAGCAGTAACCCGTCCCAGTAATTCTCCGGAATTATCCAATGCCACAATTGTATTTTCAAAAGTAGGATCTTCACTATTATTAGCGATTGATTCTATATCTGCATTATGTTGCTTCATTCCTTCTTCAAAGGCCGGCATGTAATATTCTATCTTAATCTGATCGAAAGGGGGAACACCATAGGGCGTTTGAAACTCAGAAAAGAAAGGATTTTCTTCTTTTTTTGTACATGAAATCATAATCATGATAATACTGATGAATAATACTATTTTTTTCATGATATACTTTTATTTTAAAATTAAGCCTCTCCTATAGGCCCCAGGATGGGAGGAACCATAAAACCCGGTTGACCTTGTAAGTTAACAGGTCCGAATTGAGCCTCATACTTATTAATATTATCTGTCAAAGCAGCCAACAAACGCTTGGCATGTTCGGGGGTAAGGATAATACGTGATTTTACCTTCGCTTTAGGCACATTTGGAACCACACGTATAAAATCTATTACAAATTCAGAAGACGAATGTGCAATAATTGCCAGATTGGAATAAGTTCCCTGGGCTACATCATCAGTCAATTCAATTTGTATTCCTCCTTCTTGTTCTTTTTTTTCCATAAAATTTTATTTAAACCCAAAGAGGCTACATTAAAAACGCAGCCTCTTTAGTCATTATTAATATTTTTCAGGAGTATTCCTTCAGGCTCGCCTTAAAAGTTATCCTGATATTTTTACATCAATCTTCATCGCGATCATGCATATCGGCATAGGCCCTGCGATTCGTTTGAATTTTTTCAAATTCATCTCTCGGACCAACAATCAACTTCTCATATTCACGCAATCCGGTACCTGCAGGAATCAAGTGACCACAAATCACATTTTCCTTCATACCTTCCAGGCGATCTATTTTTCCGTTGATAGCTGCTTCGTTCAAGACCTTTGTTGTTTCCTGGAATGATGCAGCCGACATAAAGCTGGTTGTCTGCAATGCTGCACGTGTGATACCTTGCAAAATCTGGTTAGCCGTTGCAGGAATAGCATCCCTCACTTCTACCAATTTCATATCACGACGTTTCAAGGCGCTGTTTTCGTCTCTCAACTTACGGGCTGTAACAATCTGACCGGGTTTCAGGTTGGGAGAATCTCCAGCCTCCGTAACAACTTTCTTGCCCCAGATACCGTCATTTTCCTCCATAACAACCTGTTTGTCAATCACTTGCTGTTCAAGAAAACGAGTATCACCG
>JAVBMQ010000130.1:0-9634 GCA_031552335.1 Bacteroidales bacterium
ATATGTTCCTTTGTCCGGATCAACTACTTTAAAATACAACGAAGTTTTGCCTGAATTGTTCTTGAGATATTCAGATAAATCATTGACCATTCCTTCATCCAATTCATTTAAGTTGATCTTTATGTTTACCTTTTCAATCAAAGAATCCTTTACATCAGGCAGTTGCAAAATAGTACCAATACGAAAATCTATTTCGTTTTCATTGTATTTCCTCGGAGCAAATTGTCCCCGGATCAACAGATACATATTGGGACGGCAATATTTGCTATAATCAATAAAATCCTGTCCGAATAAAGGGATTTCCGCACTTCCGGTATAATCTTCGAGTTTGAGTATCCCGTACGGTTTCCCGTTTTTAGTTATACCTTCCCTGAAAGCAGAAACAATTCCACCCATGACAATCTGTCGTCCCAGCAAAGCATGTTTATCTTCTGCTAACTCTTTCATACTGGTATTACAAGCATAGTTCAGAATGACATAAAATTCATCCAGCGGATGAGAAGATAAATATATACCTACCAGCTCCTTTTCTTTACCCAATTTTTCCAAGGCACCCCATGGTGTAGCTACCGGAATCTCCGGTTTGGCAATCTCTACGGAATCAAAACCTCCGAAAAGAGAATTAGATGCCATGGATTTATCTGCCTGGTATTTATTTCCATAACGAATCAGGCTTTCAATGAAAAGTTCTCCTTTGCCGTTTTCAGCAAAGAATTGTTCCCGTTTAGCTTCCTGGAAATTATCAAAAGCTCCGGAGAGACAAAGCGCTTCTAAGTTCTTCTTGTTACATGCTGTCAGATTTACCCGTTCCACGAAATCAAAAATACCTTTGAAAGGCCCATTTTTTTCCCGTTCCTTGATAATATAATCTACTGCACCACCTCCTACACCTTTGATACCACCCAAACCAAAACGGATATCTCCTGATTTATTAACGGTAAAGTTCAGGTCTGATTCATTCACATCCGGACCTTTGACTATGATTCCCATGGATTTGCACTCATCCATGAATTTAGTGATTTCCGCTATATCATCCTTATTCCGGGTTAAGTTGGCCGCCATAAATTCACCCGGATAATGGGCTTTCAGGTAAGCAGTCTGATATGAAACCCAGGAATAACAGGTTGCATGTGATTTATTGAAAGCATACTTGGCAAATTCCGCCCAGTCGCCCCAAATTTTTTCTAATTTTTCACGCGGACCGAAACCATTTTTTTCTGCACCATCCAGGAATTTCACTTTCAGCGCTTCCATTTTGTCGATCAACTTTTTACCCATTGCCTTCCGTAACTCATCAGATTGTCCACGGGTAAATCCGGCAAGGTCGCGTGACAAAAGCATCACCTGTTCCTGATAGACAGTAATCCCATAAGTTTCCTTCAAACGGGATTCCATTTCGGGAAAATCGTACGAAATTTCTTTCCTTCCATGTTTCCGTTCTACAAAATCCGGGATATAAGCCATTGGCCCCGGACGGTACAAGGCATTCATCGCAATCAGGTCTTCAAATTTTGTAGGTTTCAGTTCCCGGAGGTATTTTTGCATCCCGGCCGATTCAAACTGGAAAGTTCCTACAGTCTGGCCTTTGCTATAAAGTTCGTAAGTCAATTGATCATCTATCGGAATCCTGGATATATCAATTTCGACTCCTTTGGATTTTTTTACATTAGAAAGTGCCTCCTTAATGATTGAAAGCGTTTTTAGTCCCAGGAAGTCCATCTTAATCAAACCAACAGACTCGATAACAGCACCCTCGTACTGGGTTACCAATAATTCTTCATCACTGCCTTTTTCTTTGGCAGTACTCAAAGGAACAAAATTAGTCAAATCATCAGCCCCAATAATGACCCCGCAAGCATGAACCCCGGTCTGCCGCACCGTTCCTTCAAGCATCGCTGCATATTTCAGCGTATCCGAAAGATTTTGGTCATACGAATTACGGGCTTCCTGTAATTCCGGTACATATTGAAGACAATTGGCAATATTTACCTTAGGCGCTTTTCCACTCTTATCTTCCGGAAAACGATCCGGGACCAATTTGGTTAACCGGTCAGCTTCCGACAAAGGCAACTTCTGCACACGAGCCACATCCTTAATAGAAGATTTGGTAGCCATCGTTCCATAAGTAATGATATGAGCCACCTTCTCCTTTCCATATTTATCTGTAACCCAGCGCAACACATCAGCCCGTCCGTCATCATCAAAATCGATATCAATATCAGGCATGGATATACGATCGGGATTAAGGAAACGCTCAAACAGCAAATCGTATTTCAAAGGATCTATATCTGTAATCCCCAATGAATAAGCCACAGCAGAACCTGCTGCAGAACCACGTCCGGGTCCCACAGCCACACCCATATCCCGGGCAGCCTGGATAAAATCCTGTACGATCAGGAAGTACCCCGGAAAACCCATAGTCTTCATGGTCTCCAATTCGAAATCTATCCGGTCTTGTACATCCGGAGGAATCGGATCTCCATATCTGTCTTTGGCTTTTTCCAATGTCATCTGGCGAAGATAGTCTGCTTCAAACTTGATACGAAGCACTTTATCATATCCACCCAATTTATCAAAACGGGATTCATCGTCTTTATTAAACTCCTCCCGCAGTTTTTCTTCTGTATATTGCGTCCGATATTGTTCTTCCGTTCCGAAAGATTCCGGAATCGGGAAAACAGGCATGATCGGATCCGAATCTATATTATAATATTCAACCTTATCCGCAATCTCCACAGTAGTCTGTAAAGCTTCCGGAAGATCAGAAAAAATGGCAGCCATTTCTTCCGGCGTCTTCAACCATTCCTGTTTGGTATAACGCATCCTGTCAGGATCATCCAGGTCCTTTCCCGTACTCAAACAGATCAGACGGTCGTGAGCCTCAGCATGTTCCTCTTCAACAAAGTGAACATCATTGGTTGCTACAATTTTCGTTTGCGTTTTACGGGCCAATTCTACAAGCTTGTCATAGACATATACCTGTTTTTCGTAAGTGGTGGTATCCGCTCCCGGTTTGTCGGTCTTATGCCTTTGGATTTCCAGGTAAAAATCATCACCGAAAAGGTTTTTAAACCAATAAATCGCCTCTTCAGCAGCCTGCATGCTTACATCATTTATTTTACGGGAAATTTCACCTCCGAGACAAGCAGAACATACAATCAGACCTTCACTATATTGCTGAAGAATATCTTTATCAATCCTTGGACGATAATAATAACCATCTATCCAGGAAGAGGAAACCAACTTACATAAATTCCTATATCCGGTTTTATTTTTAGCCAGTAAAAGTAAATGCCAACCACTTCCGTCTTCTTTTAATGTCTTATCAAAACGGGTACGACGCGCACAATAAGCTTCCACTCCAAGGATCGGTTTGAATTTTTCTTCAGCCGATTTTCCTTTATTTTTTTTATTGACGTAATCCAGAAACTCTTTGATTCCGAACATGTTTCCATGATCGGTTAAGGCAATGGCCCTCATGCCGGATTTTATCGCTTTATCGACTAAACCGGGTACTGAAGACATTCCATCCAACAAAGAATAATGGGAGTGGACATGGAGATGTGTAAATGGTTGTGCTATATGCTCTTTTTGCAGATCAGACATGATTTTCTTTTTGCAATTGGGTTGTAAAGGTAACAAAGTTTGGAAGGATTTGCAAGGAGACATTGCAAAAGTTATCAACATTCCATAGCAAAAAACACAGATAATATGGCAAGAGATCAGTGTAGAGGACGAATTAAATATTCCCTAAAAAAACCTTCATTTTTACAAAAATCAAATTAAAACAATTAAAACAATTATTTTTGTGATGAAAAACAAATCTTCTGATCCAAAAAACACGTCATTTGTCATGTCAAAAAAAACTAAGATAGTACTGATCGTTATTATCGTTCTATTTATTGCCGGAATGGCATTTTATCCATTCATTAAAAATACTTTTTTGAGTCAAAACAACGACCGTGAAGGGGTTGCCGGTCGGGGTGCAGGGGACAAAAAAAAATCGCTTAACATCAATGCGGAAATTGTCCATCATGAAAACCTGGACGATACATTTCTGAGTATGGGAAGCATTATGCCTGACGAAGAAGTAGACCTTTCGTTTGAAACATCCGGTAAAATCATTAAAATTTATTTCCAGGAAGGAAGTACTGTAAAAAAAGGACAATTATTGGCCAAAGTGAATGATGACCCTTTACAGGCTGAACTTCGCAAATTAGAAGCGCAGATTCCGCTGGCAGAAGATCGTGTATTCCGTCAAAAAGCTCTTCTGGCAAAAGATGCAGTAAGCAAAGAAGCTTATGAGCAGGTTACCACTGAATTAGGAAAACTTAATGCTGATATAGATTTGGTGAAAGCACATATTGCGCAAACTGAATTACGCGCGCCTTTCGACGGAATCATTGGTTTACGTTCTGTTAGTGAAGGACAATATGCGTCTCCCACCACAGTGATTGCCAAACTCTCCTAAATTGTTCCTTTGAAAATAGAATTTTCGATCAACGAGAGACAAGCCAATGAAATCAGTAACGGTACCAAATTAAGCTTTCAACTACAAGACGATCTAAATACCTACCAGGCAACTGTTTATGCAGTAGAATCAAAAGTAGATCCCAAAACCCGCACATTGAAAGCGCGGGCGATCTTTCCGAATACCAATGGTAAATTGAAACCCGGACGATCTGCATCCATCGAAATAAAATTACATGAAATAAAAAATGCATTAACAGCACCCAGTGAAGCCATCGTTGCAGAAATGGGTCGCAGCATTGCATACCTTTATAAAGACGGTAAAGCTCAAAAAGTAGAACTGACCAAAGGTTTACGAACAGAATCCAAGGTTCAAATCACTCAGGGCTTATCAGTCGGGGATACTCTGATTATCTCCGGAGTCATGCAATTGAGAGACGGAATGCCTGTTACAATCGACAACATCATTAAGAATTAATATAAGTAATGATTGATACCCGCAAACAATCAAAAATGCAATGCTTAATTCTTAACTCTTAATTCTTAATTTTATAACATGAATATATCAGAACTCAGTATCAACCGGCCGGTACTTTCTACAGTATTTGTACTGGTCATTTTTCTCTTCGGATTAATCGGATATAATTATTTGGGGGTAAGAGAATATCCCAATGTAGACAATCCTATCATTTCGGTAGATGTTTCATATCCAGGAGCTAATGCCGATATTATTGAGAATCAGATTACTGAGCCTCTGGAACAAAACATCAATGGGATTCCGGGTATCCGGTCCCTGTCCAGTAACAGCAGCCAGGGCCGTAGCCGTATTACTGTTGAGTTTGAATTGAGTGTTGATCTGGAAACTGCAGCCAATGATGTTCGGGACAAAGTATCCCGGGCACAACGTTTGCTTCCCAGAGACTGTGACCCACCTACTGTATCCAAGGCAGATGCTGACTCTGATCCTATCATGCAGATTACCGTACAGAGTAATAAACGATCCTTGTTAGAAATCAGCGAAATCGCCGATTTAACAGTTAAGGAACGGCTGCAAACCATCCCCAACGTCAGTTCGGTAAGTATCTGGGGAGAGAAACGCTATTCTATGCGTTTATGGCTTGATCCTGTAAAAATGGCGGCATATGGAGTCACTCCGATGGATGTAAAAAACACGGTCGACCGCGAAAATGTAGAGCTACCATCCGGGAGTATTGAAGGAAATAAAATTGAGCTGACCATCCGAACCCTCGGATTAATGAAATCTCCTGAAGAATTCAACAACCTGATTATCAAAGAAAGTGACAATAACATTGTCCGTTTCAGGGATGTCGGTTATGCCGAGTTAGGGCCCGAAGATCAACGAAGCATCATGACCAGAAATGGTGTTCCGATGGTTGGGGTGGTCATCATACCCCAACCCGGAGCCAACCAGATAGACATTTCGGATGAGGTAATGATCCGGGTAGAACAAATGAAAAAAGATTTACCGGAAGATGTTATTCTGGATACTGCTTTCGACAATACAAAATTTATCCGGGCATCCATTTATGAAGTAGAAGAAACAGTTTACATCGCATTTATCTTAGTTGTTATTATCATCTTCCTTTTCCTGCGTGACTGGCGGGTTACACTGGTTCCCTGCGTAGTTATTCCGGTTTCTTTAGTTGGTGCATTTTTTGTGATGTACATTTCCGGATTTTCCATCAATGTATTATCTATGTTAGCAGTTGTATTGGCAGTAGGATTGGTGGTAGATGACGCTATAGTTGTTACAGAGAATATTTATGTCCGGATAGAAAAAGGGATGAAACCCAAAGACGCCGGAATCGAAGGTTCCAAAGAAATATTCTTTGCAGTTATCTCAACTACAATTACATTGGTTGCGGTATTCTTCCCAATTGTTTTTCTTCAGGGAATGACAGGCCGCCTGTTCAGGGAGTTCAGTATTGTGATTTCAGGAGCTGTATTAATATCAGCCTTCGTAGCTATCACTTTTACCCCTATGCTTGCCACCAAACTTTTAGTAAGAAAAGAAAAACAAAACTGGTTTTATGCAAAAACAGAACCTTTCTTTGTGGGAATGAACAATATATATCATCGGTCTTTAGACTTTTTCCTGAAAAACAAATGGATTACTATTCCCTTTATTCTTTTAACATTTGTCCTTATCGGATATTTGTGGAGTACAATTCCTTCTGAAATGGCTCCACTGGAAGACCGTTCCCAAATCAATATCCGCACATCCCTTCCGGAAGGGGCTACTTTCGAATATTACAGGGACTATACCGAAGGCATATCGGATATAGCTGATTCTGTTGCCCCTGAAAGAAAATTCAATATCCTGATGGCAAGAAACACGATGGGATCTGTTCGTTTAGTATTGCCTGACATCAAAGACCGTAAACGAAGTCAGATGGAGATTGCCGACGAATTGACTACCGCTGTCCGTTCGAAAACAGAAGCCCGTGCTTTTGTTCAACAACAATCTACATTCGGTGGACGCCGGTCAAGTATGCCGATCCAATATGTGCTACAAGCTCCAAACCTGGAAACTTTGCAGGAATTCATTCCTAAATTCATGGAAAAAGCACAAAATAGTCCGACGTTTCAAATGGCTGATGTCAACCTGAAGTTCACCAAACCGGAAACTCAGATTGAAATAGACCGGGACAAAGCAAGCATGCTGGGTGTCAGTACGCGTGATATCGGACAAACCCTGCAATATGCACTGAGCGGACAAAGGATGGGATATTTTTACATGAATGGAAAACAATACCAGATATTAGGAGAAATCAACCGCCAACAAAGGAATAAACCTCTTGATCTGAAATCCATTTATGTCAAAAACGCCGAGGGAGACATGATCCAATTGGATAATATGGTTGATCTGGCTGAGAGCGTAGCGCCACCTCAGTTATACCGGTACAATCGTTTTTGTTCGGCTACTGTATCCTCCGGTCTATCTAAAGGGGTTACTATCGGAGAAGGATTGAATGAAATGGATCGTATCGCCAAAGAAACATTGGATGAAACATTCCGCACAGCATTAACCGGAGATTCCAAAGAATTCAGGGAAAGTTCTTCCAGCCTGATGTTTGCTTTTATTCTGGCGTTAGTATTGATATTCCTGATCCTGGCTGCTCAATTCGAAAGTTTCAAAGACCCGCTGGTTATCATGTTTACCGTCCCTCTGGCTATTGCCGGCGCCTTGGTTTTCATGTACTTCAAAGATATTACCATGAATATTTTCAGCCAGATAGGTATCATTATGCTGATTGGTTTAGTAGCCAAAAACGGTATTTTGATTGTTGAATTTGCCAACCAAAGACAAGACTCAGGAATGAGCAAGGCCGATGCCATCAAAGATGCTTCCATTCAACGTCTCAGACCTATCCTGATGACCAGTCTATCAACGATTTTAGGATCATTACCTCTGGCTTTAGCCAGTGCAGAAGGAGCTAACGGACGTATTGCCATGGGCACAGCAGTGATTGGTGGTTTACTGGTATCCACATTCCTGACCATTTTTATCGTACCTGCGATGTATATGTTCATTTCAACCAACCGTTCAAAGAAGAATAAATAAGATGTATATGAAAATAAGAAGCCTGATATTGGGAGCCTGTCTTTTGCCGGCCTGGGTATACGGACAGGAAATTTATGATTTACAACGTTGCCTAAACGTTGGCTTGGAACGGAATTACGACATCCGTATCATCCGCAATGAACAACAGATTGCAGACAATAACCAAACCATTGGCAACGCCGGTTATTTGCCCACTCTGGATCTCAATGCCTCTCATTCCGGCACCTTAAATGACACAGAACAAGACTTGAAAACCGGAGAAAAAGTTGAAACCAATGGACTGAATCAAACTTCCAACGCTGGGCTCAACCTCAACTGGACATTATTTGACGGATTGAAAATACAAGCCAATTATGATCGCCTGAAAGAACTAAAGAAAATGGGAGAACTGAACACCAGACTTACTATAGATGACTTTATTTCCCAATTAACCGCAGAATATTATAATTACGTGCAACAAAATATCCGGCTGAAAAACCTGAAATCAGCAGTAGAATTATCCCGGGAAAGATTACGGATTGTAGAAGCAAGATATAATATAGGTTCTATGTCACGCCTTGATCTTCAACAAGCCAAAGTCGACTTTAATGCGGATAGTTCGAGACTTATCAAACAATTTGAAGTATTACACACCTCCCGTATACGTTTAAATGAACTGATGGCACTGGAAAATGTCAACCAAACGATTCATGTCGGTGACTCCGTCATTATTCCCAATGCCTTGTTGGATATGAATACATTGTGGGATAAAACGCTGTCATCCAACACCTCACTGTTGTTATCGGCAAAAGAAAAGAGGCTAAGTCAACTGGATTATAAAATTATTAAAAGCCGTAATTATCCCTATCTGAAGCTCAACACAGGATATGGGTATACATTATATGACAATGAGGTCGGCTCATACGATCGCCAACGAGTCAAAGGGCTCAACTATGGCCTCACCCTCGGATTCAATATTTTTGACGGAATGAACAGAAAACGGGAACAGAAAAACGCCCGTCTGATGATAGAAAACAGAGAATTGGCATATGAACAATTAGAATTAGGATTAAAGGCCGATTTATCCAATATCTGGATAGCATACCGCAATAACCTTGAGTTATTAGACCTCGAAAATCAAAACCTACTTACAGCCAAAGAAAACTATGAAATTGCCATCGAAAGATACAAACTCGGAGACTTATCCGGCATTGAACTCAGAGAAGCCCAAAACAGTCTTCTGGAAGCAGAAGAACGGCTGCTGTTAGCCGAATACAATACAAAAATCTGTGAAATTTCTTTATTACAGATAAGTGGGCAGGCGGCGCATTATTTAGAAAATTAAGAATTAGTTTACCTTCGAAAAATAATTCTTAATTTTTTAGAATTTTCTCGATTTCCAACACCGACCGACGGAAAGTTTTATCTATATCCATTGAATCCTGTACGGTTTTACAAGCATGCAATACAGTAGCATGATCCCTGTTTCCAATCATATTCCCAATATGGGAATAAGAAGAATCCGTATATTTTTTAGAAAGGAACATAGATACCTGACGTGCCTGAACGATTTCTCTTTTTCTTGATTTGGAATGAATA
>JAVBMQ010000056.1:0-3390 GCA_031552335.1 Bacteroidales bacterium
CGATATGAGTGAATATATGGAAAAATTCACTGTCTCCAGATTGATTGGAGCGCCTCCGGGATATGTAGGTTATGAAGAAGGAGGACAATTGACGGAAAAAGTTCGCCGCAAACCTTATTCAGTAATTCTTTTGGATGAGATAGAAAAGGCGCATCCAGATGTATTTAACCTGTTGCTCCAGGTATTGGATGAAGGTCGCCTGACTGATAGTCTGGGAAGAAGGATTGATTTTAAAAATACAATCCTGATCATGACTTCCAATGTCGGAACCCGTCAGTTGAAAGATTTTGGCAAAGGTGTCGGTTTCACCACTCCTACCACAGCTGAAGAAGATAAGGAATTCTCCCGTAATGTAATTCAAAAAGCATTACATCGTGCCTTTGCGCCTGAATTCCTGAACCGGGTAGATGATATCATCATGTTTGACCAGTTGGAAAAAGAATCCATCTACAAGATCATTGATCTGGAATTGAAAGGTTTCTATAAACGGGTTGAAAATCTGGGTTATAAACTTGTCATCTCGGAAGAAGCCAAAGAATTCATCGCTTCCAAAGGATATGATGTACAATATGGCGCCCGTCCGCTGAAACGAGCCATCCAGAAATATCTGGAAGATGAGTTGGCAGAAATGATCATCCAGGCAACTGTTAGTGAAGGCGACACCATTACTGTTGGATTTGACAAGGAAAATCAGAAGATTGTATCTAAAATAGAGAAGAAAAAAGAGGTTACACCTCCGGTTCAATAAAAAGACCATCAGATTTATGATTGAGAAGAAAGGGTATTTTGTATTACTACAGGTTACCCTTTTTTCATGCTATTATAAATCTACTCTATTTTTTAGCAAAACATATCTTTACATTCTTTGTTTTATATCCAATAGAAAGCTACTAGTGGGAAATTACTAATCAGGAAATTATGATTATATTTGTTTTTTCTGCTATAATAGAACCATTGATCATGTTATTCATTTTAATAAGGATCCTATGAAAACAATAATTTTATTTGTAATATTACTGTTGTATGCAACTGCCGCATTTTCTCAAAAAGAGTTTATCCGGCATGAATTTTCCACATTTGGAGAGACAGGAATTACGGGCCTAAAAGATAATATTCCTTCCAACACTAAAACCCCTTTGTTCGGAGGAGGAACCGGCATAGGATATACCTTTTTCTTCCATCCGCAGTGGGGAATATATACCGGGGCTGAGATTATGTTTTATAAGATTTCCGTTGAAGAATCGGCAAACACTTCAAATAACACTCAGGATATATCTTTGACTGAGAACTTGACTTTATTACAAATTCCTCTTATGGCTCAATTTCAGACTAGGGGAAAGAACGTTTTCTTTCTGCTTGGAGGATTCAAACTTGGTTTTCCCGTGCATACATCATATGATATTGATACAAAGAATGTGTACATATTTTCTGGAGAAACAGGTATGAAATGGAAGTTAAATTACAGATTTTCCTTATATACAGGATTTTATGGAGATATAGGATTAAACACGGTAATAGAAACGAAAGATGCTAATGAAGATAGCGAACTTTCACAATCATCCGGTGGTATCATCGACGGCTTCCTCAAAAAGAAGACAGTTGGAGCCCTTGGTCTGAAAGTAAGATTAGGGTTTCATTTGTAACAAACAGGATATAATAATTAATCCATATACTCATTTTTCAGACACAACAATATTGCTATGATAAGAGAGCAGCAAGTAATAAATAAATAAGTAATTCATTAAAAAATAAAGTTATGGCGACAACAGTTAACATTTATCTTACCTTCAAAGGTAATTGCGAAGAAGCTTTTAATTTCTACAAATCAGTTTTCGGTGGTGAATTTCTTTATGTTGGTAAAATAAAAGATATGCCTCAGCAGGAAGGTATGCCTCCATTTACTGATAGTGATAAAGATAAAATTATGCATATCAGCCTGCCTATCAGTAAAGAAACTACTCTTATGGGTGCAGACTATATAGAATCGTATGGATATGAATTTATTGCAGGGAACAATTTTTCGATTTCGGTTCAGGCAGAAACCAGGGCAGAAGCCGATAAAATATTCAATGCTCTTTCTAATGGAGGAACAGTAGAAATGCCAATGGAGGAAACTTTCTGGGGCGATTATTTTGGTATGCTCGTTGACAAATTTGGAATTAACTGGATGGTTAATTTCAATCTGAAGGAATAAAAAAACATCCAGAATCTGATGTAAAGAATGATCTTATTTCTCAGCTCTCAAATAAGGTCATTCTTACTTGTTTGAAAAATATTTTCAAATAATCAAAATTTTAAAATATTGATATCGCACTGATTGAAAATTATTTTTAAAATATTATTCTCAAATTATTTCAGGATAAAAAAAAGGTTGTATCTTTGCATCGCATTTGAGAGAAAATGCACTAAATAAAGTGTTGATAATAACAACATCTGCGACAAGTCAAAAAATGGTGTGGTAGTTCAGTTGGTTAGAATACCTGCCTGTCACGCAGGGGGTCGCGGGTTCGAGTCCCGTCCATACCGCCAAGGGCGTCATAGCCCACGCTGGAGATTTATATCATTATGATTATGAGCATCTCTCAAAAGCATTAAACCCTTCAAATTCAGTGAATTTGGAGGTTTTTTTCTTTTTATAGATGACATGCCTGATGACGGATACGGGTTTATTCCATATCAACAGGTGGATATATCAGAATATTTTCACGCAACTAAGCATGAAGCAATAAGACAGGTTATCAAGATAGAGCAGCCGATACACTTTGAAGAACTGTGTAGGCGTGTTGCCCCATTATTTGGTAACTCGAAAGCTACTGTAAGAATTCGAGAAGAGGTTGAACGAAGATTCAGTGAAAATATCGTCAGTGCCCTTCGTTCTACATATGAGAAAATGCTCAATAACGGGAGAGCTAAAGAAATGGACGGGAAAGTGCGGATAAGCTAAAATTAGGGTATTTAGTCCAGCACCTCATTCAATCGCCACGCCTGAACATGTTTGATGCCACCTTTTGATGGCAGAGCAATATCATCTAGCGAAACGACAATTTTCTCATAATTATCGTCGATAGCCTCCAGTGCGGAGTATTCCCGTTCGATGGTCTCTCTTTCTATCAACATGAAAGCACTCTGAACGTATATGATCCGGTCGCCTTTGCTAGCGACAAAATCAACCTCTTTGTCTTTGATGTTGCCGACATAAATATCGAATCCGTGCCGCGCCAGCTCCAGATAAACGAGATTTTCCAACATATAACCGGAGCCGTATCCAAAACCTCGATACAGGTAGTTATTAAATGATAAGTCGTTAACGTAGTATTTGCAATTACCCGCTATGGTTTCCTTGCCTTTTATGTTATACCTTTCGACCCGGTGAACCAAATAAGCATCTTC
>JAVBMQ010000013.1:0-12411 GCA_031552335.1 Bacteroidales bacterium
AATGTATTGCCATCAAGCAGACAGATAATAAATTATACGATAACTTTTAACAGGATTTCTTGATGAATTTCCAAGCAATTTTTTCTGGTAACCTTCCCCAAAAAGATAAGTCTCTCCTGAAATCTTTAGAAGAACAGGCTCAATTAGAAGAATTAAATGATTTAATCGGGAAATATACTAAAATTTTGAATGCTAAATTTTGAATTCGTAATTCCTAATTCGTAATTCGTAATTTAATGTTCTCTATTCCTCCCTCCCATGCAGTCTGCAAAATATAAATACCTGGTTGCAAATGAGTTAAACTTACCTCTCCATTTACATGAATTAATTCCTTCATTAATCCGCCCTGCATATTGTAGAGCCGGATTCCGGCATTCTGTGGAACAGATTGCAAATATAACACCTGATCCTTTTGATAGTATGTAATACCCGAAGTCTTCTCTAACGCAGGGATATCTGTGTAGGTTGATTCCATTTTCTGCAAATACCATTGTTGATTTTCATTGGTGGCTATCTGGTTATCATATTCAATAACAGGATTTCCATTATTAAAACTTCCTCCACTATTATCAATGACAAAAGTGGATGCTTTATTTACTATACCATAGATATTTCCTGTATTGACGGGAACAATACTCCATTTTTGTGTATTATCAGTATCTTTGATTGTAACCTGTTTCAATTGAACACGGGCATTATTACCTGCCATAGCCAATCCGGAATGTTTGTTGACTATCCTGAACAAATTATTCCCCAGGTTGATGATTTTCCACCGCTGGCCGTCATCATCGGTTTTAGGCGCCCACATTGTCAATAAAGAATTATGTACTACAGATTCATT
The DNA here is from genome assembly GCA_031552335.1 of Bacteroidales bacterium. Taxonomy (GTDB): domain Bacteria; phylum Bacteroidota; class Bacteroidia; order Bacteroidales; family Azobacteroidaceae; genus JAISFI01. The sequence goes on from JAVBMQ010000013.1 coordinate 842, forward strand.
TTGCAGGTCAATTACATTATTGGTTCGTTTATTCATAATCATATAATAGTAATCTTCTGCAACAAAAGGTTCGGACGGCTTGGGAGGTTCGGGTTTAACAAAACTTTCCGACAGAAAGTCAACCCGTTCTTTTACATATGTTTTCAGATAATCAACACCTTCATTATATGTCCTGAAAAGAAAAGTCTCTCTATAAACCTGAAGATTCAGATTGTTCCACTTACTAAAATTCCTTTGTTGAGAGGTTTGTAATAACTGTGCAGTTTCTGTAATACAGTTAGTCAGTTTAGTCGTCAGGTCATCGCTTTCCAACGCTTTCCAACGCCTCTCCACTGCGTCCTGAAACCACTCATCCTGCCAGAAACGCTCAATCCATGTCCGTGGATGATGGGCATGTTCCCGCATTAACTTTTTAGTAGCATCACCCAATCTGTCATCATTATTGAAAGCGATATCATAGTCCCACATCGGGCCGAAATAAATTTTCGGATCATTCCGTTTCTTATAAACATATGTACTCCAGAAAGAATCGGAGTTACCGGTCAATTCACAGGCAATATACCAATTTACCAATGAAGTCGTATCCACCCAAGAGCGATAACCGGTTTCCGGGTCATCAAATGAAGAAGAAAACAAGACATTTTCAAATTGATTGATATAATCTGTAATATACGATAACTGTTGCTCATTGATTTCATCATCCTTCGGATATTTAACCGTAATTTTCAAAGCCTTAGGGGTAGTAAACCAAACCGGTTCCGAATCTGCAAAGCCATCTAATTCCAGTAAATATCCACCTGTAATTGCCGGTTCTTCAACATCAGAAGCATCTTGTTTCTGCACAGGAACCCTGAAACCAGCAACTTCAACCTGATCGGTAAGCATATAATTTCCTACAAATTCATCATTGAATATCAGGTCAATGAACTTGTAAGAAGGCGTAAATTCCAGTCCCACTATCTTGCTTATTTCAAAGGCAAGGGCATTTCTTATCAATGTCTTATCAGCATAATTTGCTAATAAAACCCAACTTTTTTCTTTGGCAGGAAGACCCAGTAAATTCTTTTTCACATCCAATTTCAGGCGATAAGGTTTCTTGGGCATCCACCAGGTAGAATTTCCCCGGCCTTTGATTTGAGTTACTATATTGGCTTCATCGAAAGCATCTCCACTTTTAATAGTCAATGTTGCAGGCAAATACACTTCTTTATTCCATATCGGTTGTTTATTTTCGGTAGTTATATAAAAAGTAGGAAGATTGGTAAGCTGAGTTTGTGCGTTTACTTCTACAAACAGGCAAAGTAACAAAATGAGAGAGATGCAAAATTGAAAATTGAAAATTGAAAATTGAAAATGATTTTTTTTATCACTTTTGGTGAATCTTGTTATACAGGAATATTGCATATGTAGGTATTCGTTTTTCATGACAAATCAATAAAATGGTTGAACTTCATCCGACTATTTCTCGCAATAACATAATCCAAATAAATTTGTCTTTTGTCTATTGCATAACGAAATAGTTCATATATCAGAAACTGAAACAAATTTAATACTATTTTCTCATTATTGTTCTTTAGTAGAAAAATTAAATTGATATTGTAACTATTCTGCACTTGTAATTTTCTGCATTTTTCAGCAATGTACCCTCACTGTTATTCTTATAGCCAAAAAGTGAAAATTGTGGAATTTTAGGGGAAAAATTGTGGAAAAACCACAAAAAACAATACCATGTAAATATTAAATGGCACAGCTCTTAAAAAATTATTCTCCCAAATATCAATCAGTTACGCACAAAGAAAAGAAAAGGCATTATTTTTGTTTTATCATTGACATAGAAAAAAGAAAAAAAATTATGAAATACCAACCCTTACTTTGTATATGAAAACTAAATTTTTTCCTCCGGAAAACAGGGAACCTCAACAACCTCAACCCTAAAGGAGGGATACTTACTTTACACATACACATAAAAACATGCTAAAAGCACATATTAAAAAGTCTCAAAAGTTACTATTGAAACAGTAGTCTTTTGAGACTTGCTTTATTTTGAAAATTGAAAGTTGAAAATTGGCTTTTGTACGAAAAAAGTATTTTCAACTTTCAATTCAATAAATTACCAGAAATACATATAGAATAATGCACAAAGGACAACAACCCCAAGAGATGCGATAACATCCCACTTATCCCAGCTCCTTCTGATTTGTTTCTTGTAGTCACTTGTGAAAGTGATAGCATCTATCTGTTGAGCTGTCGGCTTTGGAGTGAAGAACGACACCACGACCATCAGTATAATGATGAAAACAAGCAACCATATTTCAAAGATAAGCCAGTTAGTTTGCCAGAACCATGTTGTGTATTCCCAATACCAGCCTGACATCAAGTCTTTGCCTGTATTGGTTAAGATATTGGTCAGCAAACGTACCATACCAAGAGCAAAACCCACTATCATACCTACTTCACCAGCCTTAGGCGTAATCTTTTTAGAGAATATACCCAGTGCAAATACAGCTACCATCGCAGGGGCAAGCAATGATTGAATGCCTTGTAAATAGTCATAAAGACTGCCGAGACTCATCATCACAGGAATCCATATAATACCGAGCACTACTACTACAATCGTTGCAATACGACCTACCAAAACATATGTACTTTCACTCTTATCTTTGAATTTCGGTTTATAGAAGTCCTCTGTAAATAGCGTAGCACAAGAATTAAAAAATGCCGCCAAAGAAGCAATCAACGCCGATATGAAACCGATAGTAACAATACCTTTTACACCTGCAGGTAAGACAAATTTCACCATCGAACCAAAAGCAGTATCCGGATCAGACAATGTGAAACCACTATCCGGACGTGCAGCCAATGCTGCAGCTACCATACCTGGTATCAGGAACATAAACACAGGTAATAATTTGAAATAACCGGCAGCAATAGTACCTCTGCGTGCGCGTTTCATTACCTCCTCGTTAGATTCACCTTTGCGTTGTCCGAGTACACGTTGAACGATATGTTGGTCGGTACACCAATACCAGAAGCCAATAATGGATGCTCCGATAAACACCCAGAAACCCGGATAATCATCATACAGCGGATCGCCGGTCTCAAAGTGGAACATGTGGTTTGTACCATGTGCAACGCCCTCTGCTCCTACGTTCAGTGTTTTAGAGTAATCGATCATTGCAGTCCATCCTTCGGCTATGCTTCCGCCTCCAAGTGCTGCCAATCCTAAGAAAAGTACAAGAAACGAACCAATGATAAGTATCGGCGTTTGAATGGCCGACAGCGTCATCACACCTTTCATACCACCCAAAACGGTAAAAATACCGGTTAAAACTATCAAGCCGATAGCGCCATACCAGAAAGGCAAGCCCAAAAGACTTTCCATGAAAATACCTCCGGTAAATGCGGTAACACTCACTTTAGTCAACACATAAGCTATAAGCGTGATGATAGACAACCACGAACCTGTTGCCGGGGTGTAGCGATATTTGAGAAAATCAGGCATCGTGATGATTTTCCCCATTTTATTATTCATCAATTGGTAGAACGGAACAAAAAGCCATCCTAAAATGAGTATCATCCAGCCTTGCATTTCCCAGTGTGCCATACCTACACCGGCTTTTGCGCCTGTACCGGCAAGTCCTACAAGGTGTTCCGATCCGATATTTGCAGCAAAAATAGCCGCTCCAATGATATACCATGGTTCTCCTTTACCGAATAGGTAATCTTCGCTGTTGGCACCCTGTTGCGAACGTTTGTCTTTTTGTATCGAACGCCAAACTGCCCATGTCACAGCTAAAATTCCGACTGCAATAATAAGCCAGTCGAGCCAAATAAATTCCTGTGAATTCCAATTCATAATATGAATTAATTTAAAATTTAAGAATAAAATTCTTTCTCAGTAAACTTACCGATTTGTTGATATTGTTCATACAATCCGGCATAAATTTTGTGATTTTCCATATTCGGATGATATTCAAAAGCGAAACCTTGTCCCATAGCATTCTGAGCATCCTCTACTTTTTCATATACTCCGGCAACCACCGCAGCAAACATAGCTGCGCCAAAAGCACAAGCCTGTTCGGTACGAGCTACTTTGATCGGCATTCCTAATACATCAGCCAAAGTTTGCATTACGAAAGGTGATTTCAGGGAAATACCTCCGATACCGATCACTTCCTTGATTTCTATTCCGTTTTCAAGGAAACGGTCTATAATGGCTTTGGAGCCGAAGGCTGTTGCTTCAACTAAAGCACGGAAGATCAGTGGTGCAGAACTTCCCAATGTCAAACCGGTAATGGTTCCTTTCAACAACTGGCTGGCATCCGGAGTGCGACGTCCGTTCATCCAGTCGGTAGCTATAATGGCGCTTTCAGAAACAGGTACTTTTTCTGCTTCTTTGGTTAATTCAGGGATAATACTATCTGATATTTCTTTGATCAGTTTTTCTTTGGCAGGCATATCTATAACGGTAGATTTTTCTAATAATTGCACCACCGGCCATTCCAACACCCGTTTAAACCAGGCATAAATATCCCCAAATCCTGATTGACCGGCTTCTAATCCTACCATGCCCGGGATAACTGAACCGTCTACCTGCCCACAAATACCAGGAATCAATTTTTTCCCCATTTCTTCATAAGGCACAACCATGATATCGCAGGTTGATGTTCCTATTACGCGAACAAAAGCGCCCGGTCCGATCTGCGCACCTACCGCCCCCATGTGACAATCGAATGCACCGACAGCAACAGCCACCTTAGTGGTAAGCCCTAAACGACCAGCCCACTCTTGTGTCAAATGTCCTACCAATGTATTACTTGGATATGTTTTCTCGAATAGACGGGAACGGAATCCTGCTAACAAAGGGTCTAATGTTGTCAGGAACTCTTCCGATGGCAAACCGCCCCATGATTCATGCCACATGGCTTTATGTCCTGCAGCACAACGACCTCTCGGAAGTGTTTCCGGTTTGACATTACCGGTAATCAATGCCGGCAACCAATCACAATGTTCTACCCATGAATAAGCTTTACTACGAATAGATGTATCTTCACGCAAAACATGCAACATCTTCGCCCATACCCATTCGGAAGAATAGATACCTCCTTCATAAGCAGTATAATCTATTTTCCACTCCTTGGATAATTTATTGATTTCTGCAGCTTCTTTTACTGCTGTATGGTCTTTCCACAAAACAAACATCGCATTGGGATTCTCAGCAAACTCAGGGAGTAATGCCAAAGGAGTTCCTTCACTGTTTGTTAACACAGGAGTCGATCCTGTGGTATCAAATGCAATCCCTACTATATTTTCTGCAATACCGGTCGGTGATTTGGCCAAAGCTTCCTTGATAGTTCCTTCCATCACCTCAATATAATCCAACGGATGTTGACGATACTGATTGATCTTAGGATTACAAAATTCCCCCCTCATCCAACGAGGATAATACTGAACTGCTGTTGCAATTTCCTTTCCGTTTGCAGCATCAGCAATGACGGCGCGACAGGAGTCGGAGCCGTAGTCTAAACCTATAACGTATTTCATGTTTTTCAAATTAAGAAGTAAGAGTTAAATTTTGAATTTTGAATTCTAAATTTTGAATTATTCTTTTTTATATCGCTTAATTCAAAATTCAAAATTCAAAATTCAAAATTTCCACATATTTATCGCAACGCCTTATTCAACATATAATACACTTCATTGTTTCTGATATCCTGACGGAACTGACGGATAGTCGTATTTTTGTCGATGATCAACATTTCGATATCTGCAATTTCTGCATAGTCTTCCAACATTTCGGTAGTAACCGAATAAGAGAAACTGGAATGATGGGTACCTCCTGCTAAAATCCAGGCGCCAGCACCTATTTCAAAATCAGGCATCGGTTTCCACAATGCACAGGCAACAGGTAATTTAGGAAGTGGTTGTGGCTCTCTTACCTCTACTTCATTTACAATCATACGGAAACGATTACCCATATCTACAATTGTAGCAGCAACACCATCTCCCTTATGAGCCTGGAATACTAAACGGGCACATGTACGTGCATCTCCGATTCCAAGGAAATGAACTTCAATGCGAGGTTTAACACCGGTAATTTCCGGATTGATTTCCAACATATGTGATTGAAGAATCGTACTGTTTTCTCCGTCAAAATTCAAAGTGTAATCTTCAAGGAATGATTGTCCACCCGGCAAACCTTGTCCCATTACCCACATGGTGCGAACTAAAGCAGCTGATTTCCAGTCGCCTTCGGCTCCGAATCCGTAACCTTCGGCCATCAAGCGTTGAGAAGCAAATCCCATCAACTGTTTCATGCCTTCCAATTCATTGAAGCTGGTAGTAAAAGCTTTAGCTCCTTTATCTTGCAGGAACCGGCGAAGTCCTATTTCCTGAGCGGCTGCATCACGAACAAATTGATGTTTTTCAGCTCCTTTTTTACAATCCGAAGCAAAATCATATACTTTTTCGTATTCAGCAATCAATGCATCAATTTCAGCATCTTTAACAGCATCTACATATGGCATTAATGTAGCAATAGGAGCATTGTCGACATGATAACCCAAACGGATCTCGGCTTCCACCTTATCTCCATCAGTTACTGCAACATTATTCATATTATCACCAAAACGGATAATCAACAGATCCTGAGAATCTGCCCAACCGGCACAAACACGCATCCAGGATGCAATTTTGCTTTGTGTATCGGCATCTTTCCAATAACCAACAACCACTTTACGAGGTTTGCGTAGACGACTGGTGATATGACCAAATTCACGGTCTCCATGAGCAGACTGGTTAAGGTTCATAAAGTCCATATCTATCTCATTCCAGGGAATTTCTTTATTGAATTGGGTATGGAGATGAAGCAAAGGTTTTTTGTAATCCATTAAACCATGTATCCACATTTTAGCCGGAGAGAAAGTGTGCATCCAGGTAATCATACCCACACATTTGGTATCTCCATTGGCTTCACGCATGATTGCAGAAATCTCCGAAGATGAGTTAGCAGTCCCTTTATAAACTACTTTGATCGGCAATTTCCCTGAATCATTCAGTCCTTTTACTATTTCATTGGAGTGTGCATCTACTTTTACGACTGCATCGCCTCCGTACAGAAGTTGTGCTCCTGTAACAAACCAGATTTCTAAATTTTTGAATTCCATGACATTAAAAATTTTGAATTATAAATTTTGAATTTTGAATTACGAATATAAAATTACGAATTACGAATATGGGAACTTTTAATTCATAATTCCTAATTCGTAATTCGTAATTCTACTGTCCATAATAGGCATTGGGCCCATGTTTACGATGAAAATGTTTTTCGATCAGAAAATCGTTCATGGTCAGTTCCGGATTGACTTGATAGGCAATAAATGCCATCTTAGCTACCTGCTCCATGACTACGGCATTATGAACAGCATCATGAGGATCTTTTCCCCAGGAAAAAGGACCATGATTTTTAACCAGAACTGCGGGTATATAATCCGGATTTAATTTACGGAATCGTTCTACAATGACTCTTCCGGTTTCCTTTTCGTATGCACCTTTGATTTCTTCTGCTGTCATATCTCTTGTACAGGGAATAGCTTCACTGAAATAATCGGCATGGGTGGTTCCGATGTTCGGAAGATCTTTTCCGGATTGCGCCCAGGCTGTGGCAAAAGTAGAATGGGTATGTACCACACCTTGAATGTTTGGGAATGCTTTATACAACTCAATATGGGTAGCCGTATCGGAAGATGGTTTAAGTGAGCCTTCCACTACTTTACCGGAAAGGTCGACAACAACCATATCTTCGGCTTTCATAGCTTCATATGACACTCCGGAAGGTTTAATTACCACTAAACCGGAGGCTCTGTCGATTCCGCTGACATTTCCCCATGTAAATATCACTAAACCGTGTTTTACAAGATCCAGATTGGCCTGAAAAACCTCTTGCTTCAATTTTTCCAACATATACGGTATTTATATTAGTTTTCCATCTTTAATTAAGTGTATTTTTATACACTTAATATACAGTGCAAAATTAGACATTAAAAAGAAATCTGGAGGTCTATTGGGTTATGTTATACAACACACATATAAAATTCGGGTTTATCTTCTTTATTTACCAATCAGTCTCTTCTTTATTTCTTCACTTAGATGGTAACCTCCGGTTTTTCTCGAGCCCTTACGCTCAACCCAACCTCTATCTCTAAGTGTTTTGACATACCTTTCAATACTTTTATAAGGAATATCAGTTATAGTTTCCATATCTGTCATTTGAATGCCATCATTAGCAAAAAGAGCAAGAAGAATCTTAGCATATCTATCTTTTACATCATTTAATCCCTCACTTAATCCCTCACTTAACCCCTCAATAGCATTGATAATTACTTTATCTATTCCCTCACTTAATCCCTTAAGTATTCCCTCATCTTTTTTATTATGAGAAACTCCTGGAAAAACAACAGTAATAACAGCATCTTTATCAGTCCATTGTGGAATTTTATATTTATTAGATTTACAGTCTTTTATCATTCTTAATGTACCACTGCCAAGCATCTCAATATATCTCATATAAAAACACATCTGTGCAATATCAGGATTCCTTAATATTGAATTATGCTCTACTTTTAATTCCGGAATAGTAATTCCTTCAGGCAACCCACCATAATTACTGACTTCTGTTCTATCAGAATAAATAGATATTTGCAGAAACCCTCTTACAGAGTTATAATCCCGATGGACAATAGCATTCATTATACCCTCCCGAAGTGCTAATACCGGATAATTCGGTTTTTCTTCTCTAAGAAGATTATTTACATGATATGTTTTACCATATATTATATCTAAGTAATTGAATATCTTTTCTATATTGTCAAATACATTACCATCAAAGATTCTATCATCAATAAATTCATTCGTTGTTTTATTTGTAGGATACAATGTTAGTCTTATTTTTGACTGAGATATAAAGCGAACAGGCTCTAAGCCATAAAGAATAATACAAGCATTAGTTATATTACCATTTTGGATCAAACCTGTCTGTATAAGGAAATCTTCAGCATCCTCAATAATTGCATCCGGTTTATATTTTTGATATGCCTGAATAGTTTTTTCAATTTGTTTATTATCTAAATCGGATAGTTCTGCTCCCAAAACAGGCATTCTTTCCCAGTGAAAATCAGAGCTTTTTCGTTCTAAAATAATATTTGAAAGTTTCCCTGGATCAGATACTGTAGTTATTTTTCCTATCCGGTTATAAATAAATCCCTGATATTGATATGGCTTTTTCGCACCTTTCCAAACACTAATTAAAATAATTTGCTTTCTTTTATACCCTATAACCTGAACAGATATTGGAGCTATAGGTCTTATATCTTCAACTAAAGATGTTTTGATAATCCCTGCCCTATTTACCGCATCATCAACACCTATTACATTTTTATTGTCATCAACTCCAATCACCAAATCTCCACCCTGCGTATTGATAAAGGCAGTTATAGTTTTTGCAATCACATCTATATCAGGGAACGTTTCAAACTCCAACCGCAAGCCTTCATTCTGTTTAATCAAATTTTCTATAATAAAACTGTTATCCATTTTCTATACTTATTTGATTTAAAACATTATCAATAAAAGTCTTATCTGCAAATTGAGCATTTATATAAATCATCATTTCATCCAAACGGTAAAATTCTTGTGCCCAATTACCATTTCGTAAAGTTACAGGAACATGATTCCGAATTACATATTCATAGACTTCAATACATCTTTTGTCAAAAAATTTATTGTCATCAATTACAATTTCTTCTCCATTTTTCAACTTTATTTTTTTGAACAACTGTCGAGCAAAAATTACGTCTCTGTGAACTAAAAACCAATAAGGTTTCCTTAATTCTATTGCTCTTTTTATTTCTTCAAAAGTGATATTCTTTTCTCCAATATTGCCTGTTCCATAAAACGGTCTGATTATTCCTAAAAACAAATCACATTCGTCTACTGCCTTTACACAATTGTCAAGATTAGAAAGGTTCGGATTAACTTTTACAGTTCCATGATGTGAGCATATTACATCATATCCCAATGTTGTTAATTGGGCTACTATCTGTGAAAGTTGATCTTCAAACCTGTAAACAGTAGAGCCAACCATTATTTTAATTTTACGTTCTTTCTTCTGCATATCAAACAGAGATTATAAAAACTTAAAGCGAAAAATAATACCCATCCTCCAACAAGCGATCGTATTTCTCCTTATTAAATTTATAATAATAAGCTCCTTTTTTAGAAGAACTTTTATCTTTTTCGTCTAATTTTTCCAAAATATCCATTTCAAACAGCTTCTTACGAAAATTCCGTTTATCCAAGGGGTGTTGATAGATTGCTTCGTATAAAAATTGAAGTTGAGGCAATGTAAACTTTTCAGGTAAAAGGTTAAATCCAACAGGGCGGGTAGCTGTCCTCCGCCTCAACAACTTAAGTGTATCTTCCAAAAAACGGTTATGGTCAAGCACTAATGATCCGACATCATTTATATTAATCCATTCGGCATTATGTTTCTTTTTCAGTTTTTCATCAAACAGCTCCATATCAATCAGAGCATAATAAACAACAGAGATTACCCGTTCTCCGATATCCCGGCTTACCTCTCCGTATGCACCCACCTGCTCCATATATACTCCTTCTATACCGGTATATTCAGAAACTACACGTGAAACCGTCTCATTCAAACCTTCCTGCTGCCTGACAAAACCTCCCATCAGGGAACGTTCTCCTTTTAGCGGTTCAAACTTACGATTGATGACAAGCACATGAATTGCATTTTCCTTAAAACCAAGGATTATACAATCCACGGATACATAGTGTTTATCTTCTTGTTGATAAAATCGGGTCATCGTTCGATTAATTAGGAATTACGAATTACGAAATGCAAATTTAACACAATAAAGCATATCAGCTCTATTTGTGACAATAATTTTATTTCTAATTTCGATTTCTTGCCTCATACACTCGTTTTGTCATTGAGCTCATTTTGACTTTTTAAGAGGTTCATGGATAAAAAAAATTGCAGGAATTTACAGCTATTCCTGCAATCGCAATCATAAGTTTGTCAGTCAAAAACTCATTTTAATGCATTAATCTGTTCAATTGTCAGTCCGGTTATTTCACGAATTGTCTCAATAGGGAGACCTTTTTTCATGCAATTGCGGGCGATTGTTATTTTTTCTGTCTCTATTCCTTTTTTTAATCCTTCTTCCATACCTTTAGCACGCCCTTTTTCTATCCCTTTTTCTAAGCCTTCGGCACGTCCTTCTTCCTTAGCAAAATCAGCGACCTCCCTGACATCATTATACTCTAATATACTTTTCCTATACTTTTCCATCTCAGTTTCTTTTAGTTGTTGTATTTCTGCTGCTTTAAACAGCATTTCAAATATTTTCCCCTGTACTTCCGGCGGACGGGAATCTAATTTTGACAGATTCTTCAGACAAAACAACCAGCGATCCATATTGGTTTTTAGTTCAGCAACCTCTTTCCGAAACTTGGGCAATTCAATAAAGACATAATTCAGCTTATCTGAA
>JAVBMQ010000042.1:0-35279 GCA_031552335.1 Bacteroidales bacterium
TAAATCAGGAGTTTTTAACTCCAAGTTTAACTGTGTGTTCGGAGAACTATTGAAGTATTATGCAATTACAAATTGCGATCAATAAAACGACCGAATTACAAATTCGGCCGAACGAGGGATTATCGATAAAATAAAGATGAAACTTAAAAATGAGATACAAACTAAAACGGCGAAGCCTGGAGACTTCGCCGAACATATAATTTACTGAATATCGCCAAGTAAACTTATACTCTTCCGAATCTTCTTTCTCCCGGTCTTTTCTTTTTCTTCTGAGAATTGGTATTGGTAATCGCTTTCGATCTGACTTCAGAAGGCTTATTTTGTGCGATTTCAACGGAAATCCGGCGTCCCTGGTGTTCCCCTCTTTGCATTGCTTTTACTACAGCATGGGCATCGGATTCTCTTACTTCAAAGAAAGAAAAATTTTTCATCAGGTCGATGCGGCCAATGGTAATCTTGCCGGGAACATAATCATTGATCAAGCCGATAAGGGAAGGAGGATTGATACCATCCATTTTTCCGACATTGATAAAGAGTCGGGAATAACCTTTCTCCGCATTTCTCCCAGTACCGGTACCAGTAGTACCCCTAGAATATTCACCATGGCTACTCTCACCCTTTCCAAACCGGTCTTTTTTCCGGGGAGCATTTTCCTGGGGTGCTTCAATATCTCCGGCTTCCTGGTAATAATCGATCAAACGATTGAATTCCAGGGAGATGATTCTTTTAAGTATATCTTCTTTGTCTAACCATTCCAATTTACGATAGATGGCAGGCAGGATCTCTTTGATTTCTTCCTCATTTACTTTTACCTTTTCAACCTGGTCGACAAAATTGAAAAGCTGTTTCTCGCAAATTTGTTTTCCGCTAGGAATATTGCCTTGTTCAAAAGGTCTGTTCAGCACCTTCTCCAACTCTCTCACCTTATGTTTTTCTTTCAGGTGGATGATGGCGATGGAAGTTCCTGTTTTACCGGCACGACCGGTACGTCCGCTACGGTGTGTATAGGATTCGATATCATCGGGCAAACCGTAATTGATGACATGCGTCAGGTCGTCGACATCCAATCCGCGTGCTGCAACATCCGTAGCAACCAACAACTGCAGGTTACGGATACGGAATTTATTCATCACATAATCCCGTTGCTGTTGCGAAAGATCCCCATGAAGAGAGTCGGCATTATATCCGTCTTTGATCAATAAATCAGCAATTTCCTGGGTTTCCTTCCGGGTACGGCAAAAAATAATTCCGTAAATATTGGGGTAATAATCGGCAACCCGTTTAAGAGCTAAGTATTTATCACGTGCATGCACCATGTAATACACATGCTTCACATTCTTGGTGCCCTCGTTTTTCTTTCCGATGACAATTTCTTTGGGCGCACGCATGTATTTTTTGGTGATTTTCTTGATTTCTGCCGGCATAGTAGCTGAAAACAAAAGCATATTCCGGGATTCCGGCACCTCTGCCAATACAGCATCTATACTATCAGTGAAGCCCATATTCAACATCTCGTCGGCTTCATCGAGAATTACATTGCGCACTTTATCCAGACTGACTGTTTTACGGTTAAGCAAATCAATCAAACGTCCCGGGGTAGCCACAACGATATGTACTCCCCTTTTCAAAGATTTGATCTGGCTTTCAATACTTGAACCACCATATACAGGAAGTACTCTCAATTGATCTACATATTTTGAATACTCAGTCAGATCATCTGCAATCTGCAGACAAAGTTCACGCGTAGGACAGAGCACAACTGCCTGAGGAGCATATAAGTTTGTATCAATACCCTGGATGATCGGCAATCCGAATGCTGCCGTTTTTCCTGTACCCGTCTGGGCCAATGCAATCACTTCGTTATCGTTTCCCAACAGGTATGGAATCACTTCTTCCTGTACAGGCATTGGACTTTCGTACCCCATTTCACTGATTGCCTTAATGATAGGTTGGGATACCCCTAATTCTTCAAATGTTTTCAAAATCGATGATTATTTACCGGACGTTTCTTTCCGGCGGTGAAATTTCTGTAATATTTTAGGGCACAAAGGTACGGAGATTTTTTTCAATACAATAATATCTTTTGTAATTTCTCTCTTTTTTTATTGGTAAGTTGTAATATTTTTTCTAAGTAATTATCTATAGATCCATAATCCATTTTAATCTTATCATAGATAAAATTAAAAACCGGTTCATTTGCACTTAACAGAGTAGTCAGTGCTTTTTGTGCATCTTCCGGAAGATCAGGCGCTTGTACTACCGCCCGGTTAAAATTGATATAATGATTGGAAAGCATGTAATCGTGGAATATTTCTTCCCGGTCTACCCCCAAAGCTTCAAGTAATAGTACCGATATTAATCCGGAACGATCTTTCCCTAATGCACAATGATACAAAACCGGATAATTACCCTCGTCCAAGAAAAGATCAAATAATTGCCTCAATTGCGCCGTATCCTTGTCAATAATCTGGGCATACATATCCTGAAGAGCAATCAATACATCCCCTTTCCTCATCTGTCCGCCGATAATTTTATTCCGGATGGAATCGGCTGATAAGTCCTGTAAATATAGATTTATATTAGCCGGCGCTTTATACAGCGAAGGATATTGTTTGATTTTATTGGAATTCCGCAAGTCTACAACTGTTTGAATATGCAAAGAATCCAATGTAATTCTATCTTTCTGAGAAAGCCAGGAAAGTGTGCCGGAGCGGTATATCTTTCCCCATTTTATTTGTTTGGACTTACCTTCATGATATCCACCCAAATCCCGGAGATTATCAATTCTTTCAGTGATAATGTGCCTTTCTCCTACAATTGTAGAATATTTTTTATCAAAAACAAGATGAAAGAAATGCCTTTGATCGTCAACTCTTTGAACAATTGCAAATCCATCTCCGATACTTTTTTCTTCGATCAATCTTTCATTATCAAAAGAATCCGGATTATGGGACTCAAATATCTTCACTTTTCCCGAATTCATGGGAAAAACTTCCCATTTAATTACATATGAATTGGGATTTTCGTTATCACACACAGCACGCACCTTCGGGGTATCCGAAGAGCAAGCATACATCAAAAAAGCACCAGTGATAATGGTAATTGTTTTTTTCAAATACATATGAATTGTTATCCGATCTACTCATGCAAATGTAATACGAAAGTAAGGCATTTGTTAACAGATTAGAATTATTTAAGATTAATAAGGGCTTGTTAGATAAGCGGTCAAAGAGATAATCCTCTGGAGACGACACCCAAATATCCGCCATGATGTCTTTTGGCATATTCAGCTTTTGTAAAGCCTATTTTAATCATCGTATTGACCACCAGCATATCTCCTATAACGGTCATGACTGTGGTAGAGGTGGTAGGCGTCAGGCCCAGCGGACAAACCTCTTCAGGATTGCCGGTATAAAGCGCCACATCAGCTCTCTCTGCCAACGGACTGTCTGCATTAGCGGTAATAACAATAAATTTAAGGTTAGGTACCAATTCCCTTGCCAGGGTAAGCAATTCTATAATTTCACGGGTTTTCCCGGAATTGGAAATGACCAGCATAATGTCGTTCGGACTGATGATCCCCAAATCACCATGCTGAGCTTCACTCGGATGCAGGAAACAGGCCGTCGTGCCCGTAGAACTGAAAGTAGTAGCTATATTTGAAGCAATTTGTCCGGCTTTACCCATTCCGCTTGTCACCAACTTACCTTTTTTCTCATGTACCTGTTGCACAATCAGATTCACAGCCTTTTCATAAGCATCAGTCAACGGGATATTCAGTATGGCAGCTGCTTCCTGTTGAAGGATCTTCTTCAAATTTTCCATCATAGACGACATATATTTGTTTTTATTTTGCAATAATTTTTTGCAAAGGTATTTATTTCTAATTTTGCAGCCACAAAATCAATCAAGAATTATGCAATATTGTACATATACTTTATCAAACGGACTTCGTTTGGTACATCTGCCGGTCAATTCTCCTGTTGCCTACTGCGGTTTTGCCGTTCATGCAGGAACGCGCGATGAAAAGGAGGAAAATTGTTTCGGCATGGCCCATTTTGTGGAACATATGCTTTTCAAAGGTACAAAAAAAAGATATGCGCGACACATACTCAACCGGATGGAAGTTGTGGGTGGTGAATTGAATGCGTATACTACCAAAGAAGAAACATTCCTATACAGTGTTTTTCTGGAAGAGCATTTCGGAAGGGCATTCGAATTATTGTCTGATCTCCTTTTTCATTCTTCTTTTCCGGAACAGGAAGTCAAAAAAGAAATCGAAGTAATTCTCGATGAAATCAATTCTTATGAAGACAATCCATCAGAACTGATTTACGATGATTTTGAAAATATGCTTTTTGAAGGACATAGTCTTGGGCATCATATCCTGGGCACTCCCGAATCTTTGAAAAATTTTTCCGGGGAAAAAGGAAAGTCATTTGTAAGTGATCATTATGCTCCTTCCAACATTGTATTCTTCTCTATGGGGAAAACAAACTTCAAAAGAATCATCCGGATGGCAGAACAATATACCGGAGAAGTTAATGCGAAAATATACGCTGCAGATCGGGAAGCTCCCCAAAAAATTCAATCAAACCGTATTCACCGGGAAAAAGACACCTCTCAATCCCATGTCATGATTGGAGGAAGAGCCTATGGTATCCATGACGAAAAGCGTTTAGGCTTATATCTGGCCAATAATATATTGGGTGGTCCCGGAATGAATAGCCGGCTGAACATTTCCCTCCGGGAAAAATATGGATTGGTATATCAAGTCGATTCTTTATTGACCTCCTACTCCGATAGCGGGATATTTTCGGTTTATTTCGGATCAGAAAAAGAACATGCAAAAAAATGCACACAATTGGTATTGAGAGAATTGAAAAAATTGCGGGAGAACAAGCTTACAACTCTCCAACTACATGCAGCCAAAAAACAATTATCCGGACAATTAGCTGTTTCAAATGAACAAAAAGAAAATACTTTCCTGAATCTGGGGAAAAGCTTTTTACATTACAACCGATACGAAAGTCTTCCGGAAATTTACAGTCGCATAGAAGCTTTGACTGTTGGTGAGATTTGGAATATTTGTAATGAAATATTCGATGAAAAGGAAATATTTATGTTAAGCTTTGGGTGAAAGGTAAAAAACACTCTCCGGTCCCATATTAAATAGCAAATCTACAATAGACAAATTGGGTTGAAATCCGAATTTTTCCTGAAAGACCTGATAATAAGGTTGAGGGGTATATATTTCTCCGGAAGAGATATAGTCTTTTTTCGGATGAATAGATCCCCGGAAATCAAACAAAGCCTCCGGCAGATATTCCCCGGAGTAAGTTACCTCCGGTTCATAATCCAGTAATTGGAAAATCAGTCTCCTCAAATCCTCGTTGAAATCGAATAAAAAATTGTATTTCTTCTCATAAAAAGGGATGAAATCATCCATATAATATTCAAAAAACGGAGATGAGTTGTATGCTGAAAGAATGGCATTCCAATGTAAATGTTGCCAATTACCATGGGATGCAATCCTAACATCTTTTGTGAATATTTTGGGAGAGTCGGATTTTTCGACAGGAATGCTTAATGAGAGCAAACCATTGGTTGTCGCAATCGTACAACGGTTACGATACGTTTGCTTGATATAATTACAATATTGTTCAATAATAACCCGGTCATATTTGAAAAACTGACTGTAATACGCCACCGGAGCTAAATATGCTGTTGACAATAAGGCTGTTTTCATCGGGAAATTTTGTGAAAAATACGATCCCAGCGGTAACCTGAAGAGATATCCTGTACAGGATCTTTGCTAAACCAGACGAATACCGCTTTACCTATCAGATTTGATTGAGGAATATACCCGAAATGCCTGGAATCGGCGGAGGCATTAACATTATCCGACAACATCCAATATTGTCCTTCGGGAATGCATACTTTATATTCTTTCAGGTCTTTTGCATAACGCTCAAAAATACTGTCAAGAAACAAATTATCTGTCAACAAATATAATTCATATTTACTGAAAAAACGTATCTTTTTACCGTTTTCATCGAAAGAATTCCGGACAGAAATACCCAATCTTTCCATGGCAACCATCACCAAGCTGTCGTTCTCAACAGGATATTCATAAGGAAGGATCACCTGGGGACTTTGAGGAAGTTTATTCCCGTTAATCAAATAATCCTGGTCTTTTACTTCCAATGTATCGCCCGGCAAACCTACACAACGGCTGATCATGACATCTTCCTCGTATTTGTATAATACGACATCATTCCGACCTACTGTTTTGGAATACAATGCATACCCGGAAAATACTGACATGAATGGAGGAATTTGTATCCCATAAGCTGTCTTATTCACAAGAATATAGTCTCCCGGCAAAATCGTATTTTCCATTTGGGAAGAAGGCATCCTGAATGATTCGATCAGGAAACTACGAATGATCCAGGCAATCAAAAGCGAACAAATAACAATGATTATCCACCTTGTTGCTTTGAATTTTTTTCTTTCAGATATTGACATTTAATCCCTATGCACCATCTTAAACAGTCGGCTCCATCGTATTCCTCCTTTGAAAAGGGGACGGTCATCATCAATAGACAACCAAACAAGAATAGGTTTTCCGACCACATGATCTTCCGGAACAAAGCCCCAATAACGGGAATCGGCAGAATTATGACGGTTGTCTCCCAACATAAAGTAATAATCATACTTGAAAGTATAACTATTGGCAGGTACACCATTCAGATAATAAACCCCAGCCTCTTTTGTCAGTGTATTTTTTTCATAATTGATAATACATCTGCCATAAAGGCCCAAAGTCTCGGCATTCAAAACAATAGTTGCTCCTTTCTTAGGAATCCAAACCGGTCCGTAATTATCCCTTGTCCAGGTAGTCTCATAATCCAAAGGATATATACCGATTCTATCATAAATTTCATCCGGTTCAATATAAACATTCTTAACAAATGTAAAGCGACTCAATGTTTGCATAGCTTGTTTAGTCAGCGGGAAGTGATAGACAGGATTATATCTTCCGTCTGCAGTAGGAGTAATTCCCAGATAATTAAAAACAGCTCCGGCATTAAAGTGATTATTATACAACCAACAGTCGGCTTTGCTGACACTCAACAAACGACATTGTTCTTCCGTAAAAAAGGTTCCATCAGTCTCTACGAAATAATTAAGTTCCATATTTTCAGGATCCTCCTGTTGCATACCATTGATAAACACAGCATTATCTCTTATCTCCAAAGAATCGCCCGGCATACCGATACAACGCTTTACATAATTTTCTCTCCTGTCTACAGGACGATAAACAATATTTCCGTAAACAGCTTTATTTGTATTCACTTCATTCCATCCATCTCTTTTACAGATTTCATAGTAATCCCGATTTTGTATTTTCAGGGCAACCGTATCTCCTGCAGGAAAATTAAAGACCACAATGTCATTCCGTTTCACATGTCCCAAGCCTTTCAAACGTTTGTAATCCCATTGCGGCCAATCAATATAAGATTTGCAATTAAGAATCGGCATAGTATGCTGTGCCAGAGGAAATGAAAGTGGAGTATTCGGTACCCGCGGGCCATAACTCAGTTTGCTGACAAACAAGTAATCTCCTACCAACAATGTCTTTTCCAGAGAAGAAGTAGGAATTTTATAATTCTGAAAAATAAACAGGTTGATGATATATACAGCAACAAGGGCAAAAATGATTGCATCCACCCATTCCATCACTTTTTTGGCGCCTTTATTCTTAGACTTTTTCCAGGCTCCCCAGGGAATAAATTTTGTCAGGTAGATATCAACAATAACCGGAAGTCCCAGGAGCAACCAATAATTTCCGACCCAAATAGTGAACAGAAGATATATCAGTGCAGTAATTCCAAATTTAATCCATTGGGATTGGCTTATTTTTATTGTTTTCATTTGTTAAAAATTAAATATATCGCTCATTGTGAGAAATCCTTTTTTACCTACAGTAAACTCTGCAGCAATAACAGCGCCTAAAGCAAAGCCTTTACGGTTTTTTGCGTCATGTTTGATGCTGATGATATCTGCCTCCGATTCATAAATAACCTCATGTATTCCGGGGACTTCACCTTCCCGGAAAGATTGAATTGAAAGCACTTCAGGAGAAATCTCTTCTCCCTCCTGCCATACTTTTTTCCGGTCGATATTTTCAAGGATACCTTCAGCCAATGTAATACCTGTACCACTAGGTGAGTCGAGCTTATGGATGTGATGGGTTTCTTCCATCCTCACATTATATGCCGGGAACTGGTTCATGATACGAGCCAGATATTTGTTTACGGAAAAAAAGATATTCACCCCGATACTGTAATTAGAGGCATAGAAAAATGTTTTCCCTTCATTCCTGCAAATGTGTTTGATCTCGTCTAAGTGCTCTAACCAACCTGTAGTACCGGAAACAACCGGAACATTTACAGCAAAACATTTTTTATAATTTTCATAAGCAGCCGAAGGTTGGCTGAATTCAATAGCTACATCGGCAGTTTTGAAAGCTTCACTGTCAATACAATCCTTACTGTCTATGTCAATGATAGAAACGATCTGATGTCCGCGTTCCAGGGCAATTTTCTCTATTTCTTTGCCCATTTTTCCATAACCGATTAAAGCAATCTTCATGTTTATAGTTGAATAAATTTAGACTTACAAAGGTAGAGAAAATTTTAGAACAAACAGCGGATTCTGTAAATTTGGTTGGTTGTGGCTTTATTTCTTTTCAATAAGATTTATTCTAATAACGCAAACAGTACAAAGAAAATGGAGTTGTTGACAAAGCTATAGCATTTGCTTTGACAGAAACTGATTCAATTGAAAATGAAATAAACAGTGACCTATTTATTGAAAATTTTGGGAAAAACATTGTAATTTCCTAATTTATAAATGATTATGCAATCATGTCGTTCATACGTGGAATCCCCACTTCTTTTTTCATAAAAAACGACACAATACCAGCTGTATTGAATCCGAATTACCATCAAATTTGAAATGATTGTATAACAGACAAAAAAAACTGTATAAGGTTTGGTTATTATCATAATAATAATCAGGTCATTAATGTGTTGGTTTCTGCCGTTTCTTTCGTATTATTTTTTCAAAGTAGTTGATATTTTATAAGAATATGAGAAGTTTTGACAATCTTTCAAAATTCTTAATGGGTGCAATTGGAAGTGTTGTTTCAGCAAATAGCATTTCAAAGACAATGAAACAGAATAGACAAGATATACACCACAACACAGTGGAAAAATATATTGAGTATTTAGTAAATTCCTACATTTTTTACCAGGTAAACCGCTTTGATATAAAGGGGAAACAACAACTAGCAACACAAGAAAAATACTATCTGGCAGATATTGGATTTCGGAATTTGAAACTAGGAAAATTTCAATATCAGGATGTAGGACATATTTTAGAAAACATTGTATATTTGGAATTGAACAGACGAGGTTATCAGATTTGGATTGGAAAAGTTGGAGAGTATGAAGTGGATTTTATTGTGAAAAACGCTCTAAATAAGTTTGAATATTATCAAGTAACATGCTCAATGTCTGACCCCAAAACATCAGAACGAGAAATCCGTCCATTAAAATCTATTGACGACAATTATCCAAAATACATTATCTCAACTGATATAATAACTACCGACATAGAAGGAATTGAACACATAAATATTGTTGATTGGCTATTGAAGAAAAAATAGCTCCTATACCTAAAAAATATGAGTTTGTATATATACAAAATAATCCATATAAATGGCTATGTTCTAAGATTTTATAAACCAATTACTAAGAAGTAACCACAAATATCATATAAGAATCCTTTTTTTAGTGTATATTTGCATCTTAATCAAACCATAATTAATGAAAAAATGGAACGTTTACTCCACTACGTTTGGAAATACAGGCTTTACCCTGAGCTGGTCACTACAACAGGAATTCCTTTCACAGTCATTGATCCGGGTATCCACAATACCCATGCTGGTCCTGATTTTTTCAATGCAAAAATCAAAATCGGAGATAAAACATGGGCGGGAAATGTGGAAATACACAGATTTGCCTCTGATTGGTACCGGCATGAACATCATTTGAATCATGCATATGATTCGGTTATTCTACATGTTGTGGAACATGACGATATCTCAGAGGTTTTGACAAAAAACGAAAGAAAGATTTTACAGTCGGTACTGGTTATTCCCGATGAAATCAGGAAAAATTATAATTATCTGTTGCATACTGAAAAGGAAATTCCTTGTTTAGAGAGACTTTCCGAAATACCGGAAATACATTTGAATGCATGGAAAAATGCACTTACCGTAGAACGGCTCCAAAATAAAACGAAACATATTCTACAAATGCTGGAACTTTATCATGGTGATTGGGAAGAAGTGTTTTATGTATTATTATGCCGGAATTTCGGATTCGGCATCAACGGAGATGCATTTGAGTTATTAGCCAAAAGTCTGCCTTTAAAATATATCCGGAAGCATCAGGATAATTTTTTGCAGGTAGAGGCATTGTTTTTCGGACAGGCAGGTTTATTGGAAGAGGAAAATTCTGAAAGTAATTATTATCAGCTTTTACAGGAAGAATATCGTTTCCTTCGGAAAAAATTCGATTTAAGAGCATTGGAAAATCATATTTTTAAACGGCTCCGGATTCGTCCGCAAAATTTTCCACATGTCAAGATTGCACAATTGGCTGCTCTTTTTTACCGGAACGAACATTTCTTTTCCCGTATGTTAAACATAAACGAGCAAAAAGAATATTATGAATTATTCACACCACAGGTTTCTGACTTCTGGACGGAACATTATCATTTCAATTCCCATACTGTAAAAAAAGAGAGAAAATTAGGATTCTCTGCCTTGCAAATCATTTTGATCAATACAGTCATTCCTATACTCTTTGCTTATGGGAAAAGAAAGAAAAATAACGAATTCATCGAAAAATCATTATATTTACAAGAAACCATTCCGGCAGAAAAGAATGCCATTATCACTCTCTTTCAAAGAGCAGGAGTCAAAGTCGATCATGCTGCTGACTCACAGGCATTAATTCAGCTTAAAAGAGAGTATTGCGAGAAAAAAGAATGTTTGTTTTGCAGGATTGGGCATTGTTTGTTGTCTAACAAAAAAAATGCACTAAATTTGCAGGTTAAAAGTAATCGGGTAATATGACAAAAAACAAATTGATCGGTTGTATCAGAGATGCTGTTGTTATCTTCGTTTGCGGACTCTTTTTCGCTTGCATGTTATATGCCTGTGCAAGTGTAGGATCGCCGATGGGAGGGCCTGTAGATGAAACTCCTCCTCATTTCGTATCAAGCACACCAGCACCAAACTCTATCGATTACAATAAAAACAAAATCGAAATCCATTTTGATGAGTTAGTCACATTGGATAATCCGATGAATAAAGTAATTATTACTCCGCCACAGACCCAATTTCCTGTAATCAAAGCAATCGGCAAAAAAGTGCAGGTAGAGATAAAAGACAGTCTCCAGTCCAATACTACTTATACTATTGATTTTGCTGATGCTATTACCGATAACAATGAAAAAAATGTATTGGAGAACTTTACTTTCGCCTTTTCAACGGGAGATGTTGTTGATTCCCTTGTTGTTTCGGGAACTTTATTAAATGCCCAGAATTTAGAGCCCATGCCGGGAATACTGGTTGGTTTACATAAAAATCTCGATGATACTGCTTTTGTGAAACTCCCATTTCTCAGGACTACCAAAACCAATGAGCGTGGCAACTTCTGGATACGTAATATATCACCGGGTACTTACCGGGTTTATGCATTGAACGACCTGAACCGGGATTACAGATTTGATCAGCCGGGTGAAGAGATTGCATTCAGTGACAGCCTCATCATCCCTTCATTTGTTCCTGCAACCCGTATAGATACTATTTGGAAAGATAGTATTACTGTTGATACCATTATTCAAACAGATTATAATCGCTTTATTCCTGATGATGTCGTACTTTTCCTATTCAAAGAAGGTTTTGAAAAACAATATTTAAGAAAATCAGAAAGAACAAATCAGCATAATTTTCTTTTATATTTCAACGCTCCGGTAGATTCTCTTCCTGAAATCCGTTTTCTTAATGTAGAGAATGTTTCTCCGGATTGGAACATTATTGAATATACGGAAGAAAAAAGAACCCTTAATTATTGGATCAAAGATTCAACCATTTACAATATGGATACATTGAGTATAGAGGTGTCCTATTTAAAGAGCGATAGTTTGAATCTACCTGTCTTAACGAATGATACCTTATCATTGTTTATGAAACGCGTTCCGAAAAAAAGCAGTAAAAAAGATAAAAAGAATGAAGAAGAAAAAATTGAATTTTTAGGTGTTAATATTGAAGCCTCTTTTTCAATGGATATTTTTGATTCTGTTAAGGTTAAATTTTCAGAACCGCTTTTACATTTTGATTCTGCATATATTTCATTAGAAAGGAAAATAGACTCTGTCTCCTGGAAACCTATCAAATTTTCAGTCATTCAAAATGAAATGAATCCCATGCAATATGCTATTTATCATAAGTGGGAATATGGCAAGGATTATAGAATAAGTATAGATTCTGCCCTTTTCACCGGGATTTATGGAAAATGGAATGATCGTCAGGAAACAAATTTTAAAGTCAAAGCTGAAACTGAATACGGACACTTATATGTAAATATCTCCGGCATAGACGGATCCGGATTTGGAGAGTTGCTGGACGGTTCAGATAAAGTAGTCCGAAAGTCAGAGTTAAAAGACGGCGGATTATTATTTATGAATCTTAAACCATCGAAATATTATCTCCGTTATATCGCAGACACAAATGGGAACGGGAAATGGGATACAGGTGATTATGCAAAACACCTGCATCCGGAACAGGTATTTTACTATCCGGCCTTTTTTGATATTCGTTCCAATTGGGAAGTTGAAGAGAATTGGAATGTAACAGAGGCTCCCGTCATTCACCAAAAACTCATAGAAATAACGAAGAATAAACCTAAAGAAAAAAAGAAAAATGTCAATGCTCAAAATGCCCAGAATGGACGCAATAATGCTCAGAATTCGAGATTTGTCGGTCCGGGGATGTAAATTCTGCATCCTTTTCTTCGTTATGTTCCTGATGACTTTTCCTGTATATGCAACAGGAAATCAGAAGGAAGACCTGCCGTTTGCTCCGGGAGAACAACTTTCTTTTGACATTCATTATAAATGGGGAATTATCATGGCTAAAGCAGGTACCGCCAAATATTCCATCAGTGAATCAAAATATGGAAATAACCCGGTATTTCGTTCCACACTTTCTTTCAGAACCTCTTCCGGTTTTGATAAAATTTTCAAAATCCGGGATACCCTGCATTCTTATACCAATATGAACTTAGAACCGGTTTATCACAAGAAATTTCTTCATGAAGGTAATAGTAATTATGTTGAGGAACTTATTTTTCAAGAATATGGAAGTAAAAGTACTAAAGCCCGTTCGTTAAGATATCATATGGATGGATCTGTGTGGTTTGACAAAACATTGGAATCCCAGTCCATCGCGTTTGATATGGTGGGTATTTTTATGTTTGCCCGCACACTGGATTATGAAAATTTGACCCCGGGAACTACTATCTCTTTGTGTTCTTTTGTAGGACGGGATATGGTCAAAATGAAAGCCCGTTATCGGGGACAAGTGATTCTGGAAAAAGGGAGCGATAAAAAATACAAAGCATTGAAATTTGACCTGGATGTCATTGACGATGCTTTCGAGACCAACAAATCCGCCATTGAACTTTGGATAAGTGATGATCCGAACAGACTTCCCCTGAGAATCAAGGCAAAATTAAAAATTGGAGCAGCCGAAGCGGATTTATCATCTTTTTCCGGAAATAAATATCCGATCAGTTCTTTAGTTGTTATCAAAAAAAAATAACCATTCAAATTCTATAAAATGTCTCAGCAAGTTATCAAATGTACTCAATTCAAGGAAGATTTCCGTCAGGCTTTATCTCCTATTTCTTATGATAAAATCTTTCTTCTGACAGATGATAACAGCCATCAACTTTGTAAGCCTTTATTTGAAGAAACAGATATCCTGAATGATATGCAGGAAATTATTATCCGGGCTGGAGATCAGCACAAAAACGTAGACGCTTTATCAGATGTCTGGCGATTCCTGAGCAGAAATGGTGCTACAAGAAAATCCCTGTTGATCAATCTGGGAGGAGGAATGGTAACCGATCTGGGAGGATTTGCAGCAGCGTCTTTCAAAAGAGGCATCCGGTTTATCAATATTCCAACTACTCTTTTAGGTGCTGTGGATGCTGCTGTAGGAGGAAAAACCGGGATCAATTTTGATGGACTTAAAAATGAAATCGGAGCCTTTTCACCGGCAGAAACAGTATTGATCAATGCCGATTTTTTCAAAACTTTAGACAAACAAAATCTTCTTTCAGGTTATGCAGAAATGGTCAAACACAGTCTACTGAAAGATGAAGAAGAATGGCTTAAAATATTGAAATTCGATTTTGAACTTGTTGACTATGGTCTTTTGGAAGATTTATTGATTTCATCGGTACATGTAAAAGAAAAGATTGTGGAAGCAGATCCTTTCGAGAAAAATATCCGCAAAGGATTAAACTTAGGACATACAATCGGGCATGCCTTTGAAAGCCTTTCCCATGAACTTGGCCGTCCGGTTTTGCACGGATATGCTGTAGCCTGGGGTATGGTTTGTGAGTTATACCTCTCCTACCGATTTTGCGGATTTGACAAAACAGTATTATCAAAAACAATCGATTTCATCAGGGAAAATTACGGAACTTTCTTCTTTGACTGCAAACAATATGATCGTCTTTTTGAATTCATGCAGCATGACAAAAAAAATGAAGACAACCATATCATTTTTACGATGCTGGAAAGTATCGGAAAAATAAAAATCAACCAAACTGCATCTAAGGAAGACATATATGAAGTCCTGGATTTTTACAGGGAAAGCTTTGGAATATAAAAAAAAATCCGTATCTTTGCGGTCTATTTTCGGGGTGTAGCTCAGCCCGGTTAGAGTACACGTCTGGGGGGCGTGTGGTCGTACGTTCGAATCGTATCACCCCGACACTGATAATCAGCCATTTACAACAAAGTAAGTGGCTGATTACTTTTTAGTGGAACACATTTGGAACACAAAATAAAGATGAAATCGGCTAAATTCAGGGTCAAGTGCAATCAAAGTAACCTTGTTTGAAGAACAAAATTTGAACTTCCCAAAAAGAAGATATAGATTTTAGCTTCTTCTTTATTCTTTGGGGGACTGCCTGCTTATTGAAAACGCCATTGTCGCTTTCAATTTATTTCTCAAACAATATTTGGTAATTTCTTAAATGTTTTCTAATTTTATCACCAATATGACGTAAAAAGAAGGAATGAGCATGGAAACAAAAGATATTATAACTTTATCAGTCTCTATCTTGGCTTTATTGGGTAGCATCTTTACATATTTTGCGCATAGCAAAAGGCTGAATAAGCAACAAGAGCAGATAAATGACTTCCAATTGACCCGGTTACAGAAAGAAAAAGAAGATAGCAAAAAGGCAGATCTTGTAGGTAGCATTATTCCTTCTCTTTCGCGGGGGCAGGTGAACTCCGTGGAGCCGGGATACTATTCCTTAGGGATGGAGGATATACCGGGAAGGCATATAGAGAAGAACTTGCATTAAAAAAAAGCCGCAGAAAGACGATTTGAAGCAATACAGGAAAAATATCAAGACCGGACGATGCAATTCGTACTCCATAACGATGCAAAGAATAACAATTGGAAAATTGCTGCATTTTCTGCGATCGCAGGTTTTATCTCTCTCATAATTGGTTATATCTTAAAAGCACTTGAATAACCTTGTATATTTTCAGGGAAATACAGAAACAACCACAACAAAAATAAACGAACCGATATCGACATCGGACACAATTATACCGGCATACTTAAATCCTATATTTTCACTTCCTCCGGTTATTAAGGACACGATTGAGAATTAGAGACACTGATCATCTTGATAGTATTTATTTTTAAGTCGTTCTAAATAGCTCAAATTCTCACAAGCTACCTGCGATACACAATGCTTAATGCAAAGTAAATTCAATTCATCAACTTCAATTGAGTCAGCAATAGTAATTTGAGAGTCAGGAATATCATTACCCTCTATTCTCTACATCTTGATAAGTTGTATTCTGCTCCATTGTCATTTGTGAAAGTAAAATCATCATCTGAAATATATTGATAAATACATAACAGGCATTGCCTAAAATAATATTTTAGAGTCCTTCCATTTCCCGTTGATGCTCAACCGGATTTTCAGTTTTAAGTTTATTTATATTCAACTATTTTGATCGTACAGATGAATTCTCTTAGTCCAACAGAAATACTATTTCTTCGCCATTCTTTTCCGCTCCGTTTCATCCAGGATAATTTTTCTCAGACGCATTGCATTGGGAGTCACCTCTACATATTCATCTTCCTTGATGTACTCCAAAGCTTGTTCCAAGCTGAAAACTATCGGAGGAGCTAAATGTGCTTTATCATCAGAACCTGAAGCGCGGATATTGGTTAATTTTTTAGACTTTGTGACATTGACCACCAAATCTCCTTCTTTAGTATGTTCGCCAACGATTTGTCCGGCGTAAACATCGGTTTGGGGATCAATGAAGAAACGGCCTCTATCCTGTAGTTTATCCAGGGCATAAGCAAATGCATTACCGGTTTCCATAGCAATGATAGATCCATTCTGACGACGCTCTATATCTCCTTTCCAAGGTTGATATTCCAGAAAACGGTGAGCCATAATGGCTTCACCTGCAGAAGCGGTCAGGACTTGGTTAGTCAATCCTATGATTCCGCGGGAGGGAATATTGAATTCAAGGAAAATACGATCACTCTTGCTTTCCATAGAAATCATTTCTCCCTTACGACGGGTAACCATATCAATAATCTTACTGGAAGATTCTTCCGGAAGGTTGATTGTCAGGTGCTCTACCGGTTCACATTTTTGTCCGTCAATCTCTTTGATAAGTACTTGCGGCTGACCTACCTGTAATTCATAACCTTCCCTTCGCATGGTTTCTATCAATACGGATAAATGTAATACTCCGCGACCATAGACAATCCATGCATCTGCACTATCAGAAGGCAAAACCCTTAATGCCAGATTTTTGTCTAATTCCTTTTGAAGACGTTCATATATATGACGGGAGGTTACGTATTTACCATCTTTACCAAAAAACGGAGAATTATTGATGGTAAAAAGCATAGACATAGTAGGTTCGTCAATTGCAATCGGAGGCAAAGCTTCCGGTGCCTGCAAGTCAGCGATAGAATCCCCGATTTCAAATCCTTCGATTCCAATCAAGGCACAAATATCACCCGATTTTACACTTGTCACTTTAGAACGACCCAATCCTTCGAAAATATTTACTTCTTTGGCCAGGATCTTTTGCCGGCTACCATCTCTTTTACAAAGAAGATAATCCTGACCTTCCGAGATTGTTCCCCGGTGAACTCTTCCTACAGCAATACGTCCTACATAATTGGAATAGTCAAGAGATGTTATCAGCATCTGCGGAGTACCTTCCAATTCTTCGGGAGCAGGAATATGTTCAATAATTGCATCTAATAAGGTATAGATATCACTTTTCGGAGATTTCCAGTCTTCGCTCATCCAACCTTGTTTGGCAGACCCATAAATAGTGGGAAAATCCAATTGTTCTTCTGTTGCATCAAGACTGAACATCAGGTCAAAAACCATTTCCTGCACTTCTTCCGGACGGCAATTGGGTTTATCCACTTTGTTGATTACCACGATCGGTTTCAATCCCAGCTGGATTGCTTTTTGGAGCACAAAGCGGGTTTGAGGCATAGGACCTTCAAAGGCATCCACCAAAAGCAGACAACCATCAGCCATATTCAAAACACGCTCCACTTCACCTCCAAAGTCGGCGTGGCCCGGAGTATCTATAATATTGATTTTATAATCTTTATAATTAATGGAAACATTTTTGGCAAGGATTGTAATTCCCCGTTCTCTTTCGAGATCATTACTGTCAAGAAATTGGTCTAAATCGGCTTTGTCGTCCCTAAAAAGTTTTCCAGCTAAAAGCATTTTATCTACCAGGGTTGTTTTACCGTGGTCTACGTGCGCAATGATTGCGATATTCCTTATTTTCGACATCTTTTTTATTTTGAGGGTGCAAAGGTAGTGAAAATAATGCAGGCTTGTAGTAGATGAAATGGATTATTTTATTTTCTACTTACACAATTTATTGAACAGCCCATAAAGTATAGGCTAAAGGTGTAAAATCACAATGTAATTTTACACCTTTATTTCTTTGATTTTTTATATTTTATTGACAAACAATCAATTAATAATTTTGGTATATGACTTGTAATTATAATGGTAAATAATAAGTTTTAATAACTAAAGTCATGAAACGAGTTCTAATCATCTGTACCACGACCCTTGCGTTCATCCAATTGGGTTGTGAGAATGGCAACAAGCATAAGGGAGATGCTTCCTCAGAAATGAGGTTCAAAATATTGGATAATATTGAGGTTAGTCACGATACCATACAAGAAGCTGTACAGGGACCATTGAGTCTCGGCATCAACATGCCTCAAACTAATGTTTCTATGTACAACTCCGGACAATCAACCGGCAACAACTGGCACAGAACTACACCTATTAATTTGGAACTTAATTCTCTTATTTCTACTCCCATTGATGTTAAGGTAGGGGGTTATACCAATATCGATTATTATTCTGCTGGTTCAAACATCAGCTATTATAACGATTATCCCACATACAATGATACTTACAATAATTATTACGAATATTACCTAAACGATTACCCATCCTATCATGATAATTACTATTATAATAACAACTATTACAACGGCAATTACCATTACGACAACTACTATTATGACAATTACTATTTTTATGTTGACAATTATTTTTTCCCGCACCATCACCCTTTTAGAAATAAAACCTATCCGCCGCATAAACCGCCGCATAAAAATGAGTTCCACAAACAGCCACACAAGCAGGAACCTCCCAGACCATCTAAGTCTTTAGAAAACTACAGGGATTCTAAAAGACCTCAACTTCCGGAATCCTTAAAACCTCAAGTTGTAGATCTGACCCGGACATTTCAAAGATCTCCGGTTAACAATAACCCTATTAATAATAACCCAAAAGGTGAAGGCTTGACAAATAAAAACATGCTTGTACCAGAACGTACAAGCCGT
Source organism: Bacteroidales bacterium (assembly GCA_031552335.1). Lineage (GTDB taxonomy): Bacteria > Bacteroidota > Bacteroidia > Bacteroidales > Azobacteroidaceae > JAISFI01. The sequence continues at coordinate 19,325 of JAVBMQ010000042.1, forward strand.
GAAGGGCAGGAAAACGACTCCCGTCGTCAACAACAAGAAGCTCAGGAACAAACAAACCGGGAGAGACAAGAAGCTGAAAATAAGACCCGTAGAGAACTTGAACAAAGAGAAACGGACTCTCGTCGCCGACAGCAGGAGGCTCAAGAGCAAGCCAATCGCGAAAAACAAGAAACGGAAACCAAAGCAAAAGCAGATCGTGAAAGAAGAGAAGCAGAATCCCGGCATCAACAACAGGAAGCACAAGAGCAAGCAAATCGCGAAAAGCAAGAAGCGGAAACCAGAGCAAGAGCAGATCGTGAAAGAAAAGAAGCAGAATCTCGTCGTCAACAACAGGAAGCTCAAGAGCAAGCAAATCGCGAAAAGCAAGAAGCGGAAACCAGAGCAAGAGCAGATCGTGAAAGAAAAGAAGCAGAATCCCGTCGACAACAACAGGAAGCTCAGGAACGGGCAAACAGAGAGAGACAAGAAGCTGAAACCAGGGCAAAAGCAGATCGTGAAAGAAGGGAAGCGGAATCCCGGCGTCAACAACAGGAAGCACAAGAACGAGCAAATCGCGAAAAACAGGAAGCGCAAGCACGTGCTGAACATGAACGAAGAGAAACTGAATCTCGCCGTCAACAACAAGAAACGAACTCTCGTCGCCACTAAATCAAAGTGCAACAATATTTCGACAAAACAGTATAATAATTTTAAACATAACAAATCATGAAAAAAGCATTATTCTTTACATTCGTTCTATTCTTCTTAATGTCATGTGAGGGTCCGATGGGACCAACAGGCCCGATGGGTCCGAGTGGTCCTGCCGGACGAAACGGATTAGACGGACTAGACGGAGAAGGAACCAACTGGTATACGACTTCTTTCACCATCAATGAAAATGAATGGACTCTAAAAGGAAATCCGGGAGACTTGAATTCTTATTTCTGTGTCTACAAGCCTTTGGACAAACTTACCGAATATATTTATCAAAGGGGAACGGTAATTGCTTATATTGAAGTAGAAAAAGGAGTAAAAAACGGAATGCCGTATGTATTGCATTTAGGAGAGAAACTTGATAATAAAGAGTTCCTTTGGACCCAAACATATGATTATGACTTTGTCACAGGCGAAGTTGGATTTTATATAACTTATTCCGATTTTAATACGCAAATTCGTCCTGGTACTGAAACTTTTCATGTGGTGTTGATGTGGTAATAATCATATCTTTTATTTAGTACCGAAAAAATATTTCTTTTCAATTATGAAGAAGACTTAAAAATATTTTGAGCGGCAACATTGTCATTTCAAAAGTATTGCTTATCTTTGCCCCTCATTTTATAAATATCTATTAATCGCGTACAAATTATGTATTTAGATTCAGAAAAAAAGAAAGAAATCTTTGCAAAGCACGGAAAGTCTAACACTGATACTGGCTCAGCTGAAGCGCAGATAGCATTGTTTTCATACCGTATTTCGCATTTGACTGAGCATCTCAAGTCAAACAAAAAAGATTATAGCACTGAAAGGTCATTGAAGATGTTGGTTGGTAAACGTCGTCGTTTGTTGGATTATCTAATCAGAACAGACATCAACAGATACCGTGCCATCATCAAAGAATTGGGTATCAGAAAATAATCCTGATTCTTTAAAGAACAAAAAAAGCATCTCCGTTACAAGAGATGCTTTTTTTAATTACGAATTAGAAATTACGAATTAAGAATGGCTTACGCGCACAAAAAATCGTAATTCGTAATTTCTAATTCGTAATTTTCAGGCTTACGCTTTCTTTCCCTGATTAGCCACTGCTGCCATCTTTTTGGCAATCTCATCAGCATCACCCAAGAAATAATCTTTCACCAAATTATAGTTATCATCAAATTCGAAAACATAAGGAACTGCTGTAGGGAGGTTCAATTTGATGATTTCTTCGTTGGAAATACCTTTCAGGTGCTTGATGATACCACGAAGGCTGTTTCCGTGTGCGGCAACAACAATCTGATCATGATCTTTCAATGCAGGCAGAATATTATTTTCCCAATAAGGAACAATGCGTTCTACAGTATCCAACAATGACTCTGTTAAAGGAATTTGAGCATCAGTCAATTCATTATAGCGGATATCTTGTCTGGGACTTCTCGGATCGTTCATTTCCAAAGCTGTAGGAGCGATATCATAACTTCTTCTCCAGATCAGAACCTGTTCGTCGCCATATTTAGCAGCCGTTTCGGCTTTATTCAAACCCTGCAGCATACCATAATGTTTTTCATTCAATCTCCAGGATTTTTCTACCGGGATCCAGTCCAGATCCATAACATCCAATACCTGGTTCAATGTTTTAACAGCACGTTTCAGGTAAGAAGTATAAGCCTTTGTAAAGACAAAACCATTTTCTCTCAAGGTTTTACCTGCTACTTTAGCTTCTTCTACACCAGCTTCCGACAAATCCACATCTGTCCATCCTGTAAACCGGTTTTCTTTATTCCAAACACTTTCTCCATGACGGAGTAAAACAACTTTCTTCATTTGATCAAAAATTAGATGTTGATAAATATTTATTTTCAGTTACATTTGACTATGGATTCGCAAAAGTACGGAAAAAATAGGAGTTAGTAAAATTTTCGTACTTTTGCTTAGTAAAAATGGCATAAAAATTGTTTATATAACAAGCATAAAAATTCATCATATAATTTTTGTCCGTTTAATTCGTTATTTATTAATGAAAAAGATAGTTTTCGCAACCAACAATGCACATAAACTGGAAGAAATCCGGGAAATTTTAGCAGGCTTAGTGGATATTGTCAGTCTGGCCGATATCGGTTGTCATGAAGATATTCCGGAAACAGGTGCGACGCTGGAAGAGAATGCCTTGCAAAAGGCCTGTTTTATCCGGGAAAAATATGGATTTGACTGCTTCGCAGATGATACAGGATTAGAAGTTAATGCATTGAATAATGCCCCGGGAGTATATTCTGCCAGATATGCAGGTGAAGGAAAGAATCCGCAGGATAACATGAATAAAGTCCTCCGGGAATTAGAAGATAAAGAAGACCGGAGCGCCCGTTTTCGCACTGTTATCGCACTTATCCTGGATGGGAAAGAATATCTTTTTGAAGGAGAGATCAAAGGACAATTGATCAAAGAAAAAAGAGGAGAAGGAGGTTTTGGATATGATCCGATTTTTGTACCTGACAATTATTCCAAAACTTTTGCCGAATTAGGAAATTCCATAAAAAACACCATTAGTCACCGCGCAGTTGCCGCAAATAAATTAAAATCATTTTTATATGAACATCAGTCTGCATAAAAAAGTATTATTCCTTACCGGTATCCTTTTATTTTCAATTTCCGGTTGGGGCTATTCTCAAGGTATCGGACATTGGAGGAACTACCTGTCATATTATAACACAACTTCTGTTATAGAGACTCCCAATAAAGTATTTGCAGTAGCTTCAGGGGCATTATACTCTTATACTCCTGATGGAAATGAAATCAAAAAATACAGTAAAATCGATGGATTGAATGATACTGATATCTCTTTTATCTGTTATTCCGAATCAGAAAATGCATTGTTGATTGTTTACAGTAATGCTAATATGGATATTTTCACCAATTCCGGAATTTACAATTTACCTTATTTCAAAGACAATACCAATTATACCGATAAAACCATCAATAACGTTGAGATTTATGGTAAAATCGCCTATATTTCAACTTCATTCGGGGTACTTACAATAGATTTACAGAAAAAAGAGATGCCCGAACCTTATCAGTTAAGAGAAAAGACATATTCCATATGTATACAAAACAATTTTATTTATGCTGCCACTTCTCAGGGTATTTATTATGCACCGACATCTAAAGACCTTTCATATATTGATAATTGGGAAACGTACAACCCTGCTATTGATGGTTTAGATGTGAAACAGATCAATAAGATTCTTTCTTTCCAGAATACGCTTATTTTTGCACAATACAATAATGGTATTTTTTATAAAACAGAAAGCGGCAGGTTGCTATCCGGGTCTCTCAAAAATGTATCTATCTGTAATAATCAATTGATTGGGATTTCGGATAATTCTGTTCATTTCTGGACAGATTTAAACAGTCATACCACACTAAACGATCTCAATATTTCCGACATCTCGGGAAGAAAGCAAAATATATTTTGGATTGCTCAAGGAACAAATGGCTTAGCTGCCATACAAAAGGCAAGTAATTCAAACCAATATTCATCATACCATTCAAATATCACCATTAACAGTCCGAAAAACAACTACAGTTTCTGGGTTACTTTCCAGCAAAACAAGATATTGGTTACCGGAGGGAACAGATGGGAGAACAGGTTTAATATTCCAGGAACGTTAATGGTACTGGAAAACGGAGAATGGTATAACTTTGATGAAAAGAAAATTGAAACTATTGTCAAACAAAAATATCCTAATTTGGCAAACTCTCCCGGAGGATATTCTTGTTTGGACTTTTTATATGTTACAGTAGACCCCAAAGATCCCAAACATTATTTTGTAAGCAGTTATGGTGAAGGATTATATGAATTCCGGGACAATGAACTGACAACATTGTACAATTTTGAAAACAGTACACTAGCCAGCTCTTCCAGTGGCAATCCATATCATGGAGTACGTCTGGGCAGTACAGTTTACGACTCTCAACACAATCTTTATGTGGTAAATTCCTGCGAAGAACATGGAAGTTCTTTAAAGATGTATTCCTCAGACCAACAATGGTATGATACAGGATTCTTGGAAAATAAGTTTTTTTATTTTGGAGATAAGATTCTCATAACCAACAAAAATCAAATATGGATGAACTTTCCAAGAAAGGCAGTAAAGTCCGACGCCGGGATTTTTATTGCTGACGAAAGTGGAAACAATTTTTATGACTCTTTCACTGATCAAAAAGGAGAAGAATTTATTCCTACCGGATATTTTTGTGCCACCGAAGACCAGAAAGGCACTATTTGGGTAGGCACAGACAGAGGTCCTATCCTATTTTACAATCCACAGAATGCATTAAAAAACCCCAACAATTTTTATTGTACCCGCCCTATATTACCATTCAATGATGGATCAGATGAAGGATTTTATCTTTTAGAAACAGAAAGAATCAACTGTATCACAGTAGACGGAGCCAATCGGAAATGGCTGGGAACCCAGAATTCCGGAGCTTATCTGGTCAGTGAAACTGGTATGGAAATTTTGGCTCATTTTACAGCAGAGAATAGTCCGCTGATTTCAAATACAATTAATTCTATCGCCATAGATTCCCGCTCCGGAGAGATATTTTTTGCCACAGAGAAGGGCTTGACTTCCTATCTGGGAGATGCAAGCGAAGGCAAAACTACCTATTCAGAAGTACGTGCTTATCCTAACCCGGTAAGACCCGAATATGACAATGTAGTGACTATTACCAATCTGATCCAGGACTCCAACGTAAAAATTACTGATATGAGGGGTAATCTCATTTATCAGGGACAATCTAAAGGAGGTATGTTTACCTGGAACTGTGTAAACAAGAATGGTGAAAGAGTACAAACCGGTATCTATCTTGTATTTGCAGCAACCGAAGATGGATCAGAAGGAGTTGTTACTAAAATCATGGTAGTAAAATAAAAAATTAAAATTTCCACTTCAACAGGCAATACATATCTGTTTTATTCTTTCCCTGGATTTCTTCCAGGCCGGAACTGATGACATCGCGGTCAAAATAATGTGTCCATGCTCCTTTCAGATACAGAGAGACTACAGAAGATAATGACCATTTCATCGTCAGACAACAGCGTATCCCTTCTCCATAGAAAGAAGGAGCGCTAAATGCATATAATATATTTTTCTCATATGCACTGATACGGGTATCCCAATTATCAGTATGAAAGTAAGCAATGTACACATCTCCCTGCAAAGGAAATTTCACAGGAACAAAGCCCAGGCTTTGAGAAAACATATATCCTCTGGTTGTTTGTTGCATATCAGACTGATTGATACTCATGTTGACCTGAGTTTTCGAACGAAACCCCTTTTCCGACTGATAATTCAATTGATACCTCAGGCTATGCTGTGTTACAGGCAAAACAGCTTTAGTCGGCTGTGAATCAAGAGCTACATTTTTTGATTTTACCTTTTTTTTATATCTTCCATTCATACTCCAATGTTTGGGAATAACATAGTCGGCTCTCAATATTATTTCTGTTGCCCGGGAAGGCATATCTACCAGATATTTCAACCAGGGATATTCCACCCAGTCTGCCGAAGCTGAAATTTTCCAGTAAGAAACAGGAGTAAAACTGGTTCCCAGATAATACCCATTTTCGTTTTGAACCGAAGAACTTCCTGCCGCAGAAGCATACTTTGCCTGATAATCTTTTGCATAATATCTTTGCAACAAAACTATATTACAATAAGATGCCGGATGGAATTGTAATGTATTCAAAGAAGCCCAGGCACCATTCTTCCCTATGGCTGTTTCGCCCTGTGCAATGAACTTCTTTTTTTTCCATAAATAGTTGAAACCTGCATTATAATTGTTGACATCTCTCAGATTGTACATATTATAAGGTTTCCATTCCTGATTCAATTTTTTCCCTCCGAAATCATAATATATGGCTGTTATTCCCATACTCAGGTAATCATTTTGCCAGGAAAAATTACCTCCCAACAAACGATTTTCGGACTCGTTTTTTTTCAATAAATCATTGAAAGTACGGTGATAACCATCTGTTTTAAAAGAAAAAACCGTAGAATCATCTACCGAAGCATCTGTTTTCTGTTGAGAATAAAAAAGACTGATATTCGTCTGCTGAAAACCTAAAGTAAAAGCCAGTCCCCTGAAAGCATTACTTTCTCCGGTAGAATTATGACGCTTGATGCCGGAAGCTTTTTTATTTATATTAATCACATCAGAAGTCTTCGCCATGGAAAAGTCGGTATTAAGCACCAGGCCTTGTCCGAAAGAAGCCCGGTAATCTCCGGCAAGCAAATACTTCAGAAATCCCAGATCCTTTATTTCTACATGCATGGAATAATAGTCAAAGCCGCTATGCTGATTGTTCCAGAATGCTTCACCAGGATCTTTTTCTGCAACGAAGCCCAGTTGTATCTTATTTTTATAGCGAAATCCGTATTTCAATGAGGTATAAAATTTCTCTCCCAGGTAATATCTATTCGGATGCTCGGACTTCTCTTCCTTAGAAACATGTTTATACCCTGCTTTTTCCTGGAAACAATTATCATAACGGATCAGTATCTCCTGTTTGGCATACCTGACTATCTTTTCAGGAGAAGGAGGTCTGCTTTCTTCTTTTTCTTCTCCGAGATATACAAACGGAAGCAAGTATTCAATGGTTTGTAAATCCAGGTCTTCGACATTCCGCAACTCATAAATACTTGTCAGCGGAGCATACCGGTAAAGATAATACAAAAGGTTTTCAATTTGTATATCTGATAAAAAAGGTAAGCGGTCAAGATCCTTTTTTGTAATTGTATTCAAATTGAAAGGATGATCGGCAAGATAAGAGAGATCTGTTGATAAATTCTCAAAAGAAGTCTCATCCATCTCATCATCAACCATTTCTTCGAGATATTCCATCCATTTTGTATTGTTATTGTCTATTTGAGCAGATAAAGGCATGGCAAAGCATGTCCAAAGGATGCATATATATTTTTTCATAGTTGTAATGTGTATAGTTACAGATGGTATGTGACTCCCAACATACTGGAAAATCCTAATATCTGATGTTTGTCCAGAGCCAGATCAACTGTAAATGCATCGAAAGAAAACGACAATCCAAAAGTGGGTGCAAACGGACTGGAATGTAATCCCATCCGGAAATAAAAATGGTCTGCAAGTTCTATTTCTGTCCCGGCCGAAACTCCCGGAGCAGTATTGAAATCAGAATAAAACTCCAATAGCAACTTACAGGGAGATATAATGGTATAGGTGGTCCCTGCATATAATATACACTTATCTAATGAGCTATTATCCACAACATTTTCGACCAACAAAGCTAAATCTATTTTTTTATTCAAACGAAAAAAAAGGCCTAAATCAGCGGAAATAAACGGTTTTGTATATTCGCAGTTATCCATAGATATTTTCTGAAAACGAAGGTTTGCTCCGACAGCAATCCGGGAAGTTACTTTTTTTGAAAAACCTGTACGGACAAGACATTGCTGATAATTTGCATAAAAAAATTCAGAAACAAGTAACCCTGCGTCCAAATATTTGTTGGGCAATATTCCTTCTAAGGTATAAGTATTCAATTCTTTTATTTGAAATTGATTATATACAGATGTCGCAATACTCTTTTGCGGTTGAAACGACAAATAAGAAGGATTGACAAATGATTCACTCAATGCATGAGTTCTTCCTAAAGATACGGAACGGACATCCAGTCCGGTGAAATCTGTGGCCATTGTTGACGGAACAGCACAGAAAAACAGAAAAGATAAAAACGTCTTCATTGTTTGATAGTTAAGAAATTGGTTTTGGTAAATTATAGATACAAAGGTAAAAAACTTTTATCGAAACACGCTTAATTCCGGATTAAAATATTGGGTTTGAATATCTGCAGCATCAATAATGCTATGGAAAAGGAATCCTACGTTATAATACCTGTCCTTATTTTTTATTGTGTTTTCATATTTATCAGGATGATTCCTTTTGTACTCCGGAGACATCCAAATAAAACAAGCCGGATTTCTCATGGAAATATCTTCAAACCCATGCAACCAACGGCCATTTTCACCCAAAGCTTCCCCATGATCCGACAAATAAATAAATATAGCATTTTTGTCTCTTAACTTATCAAGCAAAGAAAACAAGAAAAAGTCTGTATAAAGGATGGTATTATCATAAGAATTTATCATTTCTTCTTTTGTACAAGAAGATACTACACGGCTTTTTACTACCGGAGTATATTTTTCATATTCATCCGGATAATGTGCATTGTACCACCAATGAGATCCTACTGTTTGCATAATCATCAATTTCTTGAGATGATCGGCATGAAGACTCTTTTCAAAGAGGGGAAACAGATCTGCATCCAGCCATTTATCAAACACATAAGAGGTTTTATTGATGTTGGTATAACCAAAAGTATCACATTCGTGAATAAAATACACAAAACTGCTGTTGTGTTGTTGATTGGAAAACCAGGATGAATAAAAACCACAGGTATTAAACAAATCAATAAATGAACGTTCTTGAAATGCCCTTTCTTCATGTAAACTGTCAGCTCTGGTAAATATTAAGGGAATACTACGCCGTGTCAGTGAATAAGGAGTATATATGTTAGTAAAAGAAACAATATCTTCTTTACCTAATAAAGGGGTAGTATTCCTATGATATCCATTGAGTCCTAAATGATCTGCCCGCAAGGACTCTCCGATGATAAATACGACATGTAAACTATCATTTTCCTCACTACAAATAACGCCATCCGACAAACTGGGACGAACAGTTGCAATATCTTGTCTCTCGGAAAAATACTCAATGCTTACAAACACAAAATTAAATGGATTCCTTTCGGATATAGGTGTATGATATCTATATAGAATGAAAGACAAGAAGCAGAATGACAGGATACAATGTATATAAATTTTTTTGATTTTGATCTTCTTATATCTGTAAACAGAAAATAAAACAGAGATGACAATCGTACCTGTCACAAATATGATAAGGGACCATGATATCAGGTCTGTTTTTGTTTGTGTGGCACTATCCAAAGCCGCATCAAATAACATCGGAGTTAATATGGTCGCTGTTGTATACCGGAAATAAGCCAAAATAGAGGCAATCAGGTTAAGCAAAGGATATATCACCATAAAAACATATTTGCTGCAAGAGATAAGATAAACAAAAAACCACAAAGCAATATACATTAGAAACCATTGCAGAAAATGTGTGATGAAATCTTTCAATCCTTCGGAAGGAGACAGGACAAAATCAACAGCAGTGAAAAGGGAGACAAACAATGCCGCCAAAGTAATAAATAAATAGAATCTGATATAATCACGCAATTGCATACACGGATGTTATATCTGACAAATTTCAGTAAAAACCGGCACTTATGCAAATCAAATGAATATTTTCACTAAATTTGTATTTACTATGAGAATGTTTTTTACTGCTATTTTCCTGTTACTCCTAACGATTCCGGATGCAAAATCGCAGGAGCAGGTAAAAAATACTTCCGACAAACTCAATACGGTTAATGTTGAAAACAACAATAACGATACAATGGTCATTGTCGGGATAGAGGAAATCATTATCTTTCCTCCCATCGTATTTAAGGATGAGAAACAAAAACAAGCTTATAACAAACTGGTAAGGGATGTAAAAAAAACATTGCCATATGCTAAACTGATTTATGCCACTTTAATTGAAACCTACGAATATATTGAGACTCTTCCGGATGATAAATCCAGAGAAGCCCACCTCAAAAGAATGGAAAAAGAATTATTTGAAGAATACAAACCTATATTAAAAAAAATGACCCTCTCCCAGGGAAAATTGCTGATAAAACTGATCGACCGGGAATGTAACCAGACTTCTTATGATCTGGTTAAGGCTTTTCTTGGCCCGTTTCGCGCCGGATTCTGGAATCTATTTGCCGGGATGTTCGGTGCCAGCCTGAAATCAGAATGGGATCCGGAAGGAAAAGATGCAACCATAAACCGTGTCGTCATTCTGGTAGAAAAAGGACTCATTTAATTTCTCTATGCATGAAAATAAGGAAAGATTTTATTTGGATTATCATCTTATCAATCATTGTTTTATTACCGAATGTATATCTGGCACTTGTTGGAAGCAGCCTGAAGGGAGAATGGATAAAGTTATTCGTTTATCTATTTTTCTCTGTATTTATTTTCCTTATTCCTTCTTTCATTCTCAAAGCCAAAACATTTTTCCTGTTCGAGGGAATTTTTGTCATTCTTGCTCCTATAGAAATTATTCATATCTATCTATCCCGGATGCCTGTTTCATATGGTTTTCTTATGGCTATTTTTGAAACTGATGCAAAAGAAAGTTTCGAACTACTTTCATCCATGTTACCTGTTGTGTTTTTTATCATATCTCTCTGGATAGCTTATTTTTTTATTGCTATCAAAAAAATCGATAACAGTTATTTAATTCCTTCTCATAAGATCAGATGGACAACCTTTGGCCTGATTTTGTTCTTTTTTCTTTCCGGATTTACCTATACTTATGTTACTTCCAAGAGTCCTCGTTACCCGACAACAAAAGAACAAGCCTCTGCTGCCTGTGATAAATATTTTGCAAAATTCCGGAAAATATATCCGATTGATTTAGTATACAAATCAATGGTAACATGGTATGATGTGAAAAACATAGAAGAAAACAGGGATGTACTGAAGAACTTTTCTTTTCATGCATGCAAAAAAAAGGAAAGCGGAGAAAGAGAAGTGTATATCTATATCATTGGAGAAACAGCCAGATATCATTCATTTTCTATCAATGGTTATGATCGAAAAACCAACCCGCTTTTGGAAAAAGAAGATATTATTTCTTTAAGCGATTTCTTTTCAGAAGCAAATCAAACGAAATTTTCCGGTATTTTGAATTTAAGCCGTGCCACACCGCAAACTTTTAATATCTATAAAAAAGAAAAAACCTTTGTAGATGCCTACCAAGAGGCTGGATTCAAAACTTATTGGATGGCAAATCAAAGTGCCAACACCAACTTTTTCAGAAGAATTGCAAAAGATACCAATGGTGAGTTTTTTACTATCACGGACTATGATGCTGCAGATAACCTGGATGAAAATTTATGGGTCTTCTTAGATGAGATCTTGAAAAAGAAAGAAGAAAAAGTTTTCATTGTCATGCATACACTTGGAAGTCACTTCAGATATAACGACCGTTATCCTGAAAAATTCAATGTATTTCATCCCAGCTTTGAGGGAGCATTTAATACGGCTCTTGTCAATTCGAAGAACAAACAAACAGTAATAAACACCTACGATAATTCTATTCTTTATACAGATTACTTTTTAGCAAAAACCATTCAGAGATTGAAAGCTTTGAATGCAGTCAACTTTTTAGCATATGTTTCCGATCATGGAGAAAATCTTTATGATACAAAAGAAAATTTAACCATGCATGCCGGAGCACGACCTACAGTTTATGATTTTCATGTGCCTTGTATCTTTTGGTTTTCGGATGCTTACAAAGCAACTTATCCTGAGAAAGTGGAAGCTTTGAAGCAAAATAAGGACAAGAAGCTGAGTTCTTCCAATATCTTTTATTCTATCCTGGATGCCGGGGATATTACTTTTCCGGAACAGCTTTTGCAGAAGAGTTTTTTCTCTGAAGAGTTAAAAGAAGATTCCGTCAGGTATTTCTATAGTGTGAATGAGGAGGTGGAGAGGATGCCGGAGGATTAACCATTCGTTATTTCACATCCTCCATCAACATCATCACTTCATCTTTTAAATTATCAGGAAGTTGAATACTTCTTAATTGCAAACTTCTTAACCATCCGGGAATATCTTTGGCTTGCATGGTATGCAAAATTTCTTCAAATGCTTCAATCTGGAGATCTGAGTAAACATCGGATGAAATTCCCTGAAAAACATCCAATTCTTCATCATCATAATATTCGATGGCTTGAGTAGCAGATAATAAACGAGCATCCCGTTCACATACAGCATGTTGTCCGCAACACTCTGATTCGGAAGATATTTGAGAAGAGTTTGTTTTTTCCGAATCAGAATCATTAGTCGCACTCTTTTTTTCAGAGCCTTTCCTGCGAAAGATTTCAATCAAAAAAACGACCAACAGGAATAAAACAAACAGAATGATAATAACAAATATAGGCTTCATTTTTTATGAATCGTAAAACCGGCTTGTTCGATATTTTTCCAAAAACCGGGATATGATTTATTAACAACCTGAGGATCATTGACTTCTATCTCTCCTAAAATCATTGATACGGGAGCAAATGCCATCGCCATCCGATGATCTTCGTAAGTTTCTATAGGAGAATGTGTAACAGGACAACGATTGCCTGCCCAGGATATTTCACTATTATTGGCCTCCCGGATTGGAAATCCCAGTTTTTTCATTTCATTCTGAAGAGCAAGTATCCTGTCAGTCTCTTTGATTTTCAGACTTTGTAATCCGGTAAATTGAAAGGGAATGTTTTTTAATGCACAAGTTACCACAAAAGTCTGTGCTAAATCAGGTTCATGCTGAAAATTATAAATGAATGGAGAAACAATCCGGTCTGTTTTTTTCAAGATCACTCCTTTTTCAGTGTACTTGGTAGTCACTCCCAAGACTTCAAAAAGTTGCGCTACTTTTGAATCTCCCTGCAGACTTTTTTTGTACAAGCCATCCAGGGTAATTTCGGCTTCTTCTCCGGCAAAAGCCATCATTTCATACCAATAAGAAGCAGCCGACCAATCATTTTCAACTTTGAACGGAACTCCCTGATATGTTTGTGGTGGAATGGTAATGGTATGATCTGCCCAGCTAACCTTCACTCCGAATACTTCCATCAGTTGTTGCGTCATCCGGATATATGGTTTGGAGATAATATTTCCTTCCAGGCGAATAGATAAACCTTTACGCATAACCGGAGCAATCATCATCAATGCAGAGATGTATTGAGAACTGACTTCTCCACTCAGGCTGATTTCTCCTCCTTCAAGAGTTTTTCCCTTGATTTTCAGGGGAGGGAAACCTTCTTTTTCAACATAACCAATATCTGCTCCGAGTTTGCGAAGAGCATCGACCAGCAAAGCAACAGGCCGGTTTCTCATTCTTTCGGTACCTGTAATGATCCGCTCTCCCGGAAGTGTGGAAAAATAAGCTGTCAGAAAACGCATAGCAGTTCCTGCTGCTTTGATATCTATGACTTCAGTGGGATGGGCAAAAGCCTGCAACATGACTTCTGTATCATCACAATCAGAAAGATTGTGAATATCATGCATACTATTACTCAAAGCCCTCAGGATCAACGCTCTATTACTTATACTTTTAGATGCCGGCAATAGGATATCGGCATGAAGTGTCTCCGGTTTATGAACAGAGTATATCATTGTATCTTATTTTTTACGGGAGCAAAGGTAGAAGATTTTATTGGATGTGCCAATAAAATCTTCTACCTTTGCGCATCAAAAGATATTGAATGGTCATTTTATATACAGATAAACAGGATTTTTCTTCTCTTCCACCCAAGGTAGCAGCTACTGTAGGGTTCTTTGATGGTGTTCACCGGGGACATCGTTTTTTGATTGAACAATTGCAAAAATCAGGGAAAGAAAAAAAATTACCGACAGCAGTCGTTACTTTTCCTGTTCATCCCCGAAAAGTGCTGGATAATGGGTTCTGCCCTGAATTACTGAATAGTTTCGAAGAAAAATTATCATTATTGGAATCTACTGGTGCAGACTATTGTTTTGTGATGAATTTTACCAGAGAATTGTCACAACTCTCAGCACAAGATTTTATTCAGCAAGTACTTTTCAAGCAATTGAATGTCCAAAGTCTTTTAGTAGGATACGATCACCGTTTCGGAAAAGACCGGAAAGATGGAATCAAAGCATATATGAAATATGGGAAACAGGTGGGAATGGATGTGATCGAGGCTGCTTCCCTGTATGTTGAAGGACAACATGTAAGTTCGACCAGGATACGCAAGTTGTTATCTCTTGGAGATGTTAAAACTGCGTCCCTGTTATTATCATATCCTTATAAATTAGAAGGGATTGTAGTTGTCGGTAACCAGCTAGGACGAAGTATTGGTTTTCCGACAGCCAATATACATATTTCCAATCCGGAAAAAATAATTCCTTCTGTGGGAATTTATGCCGTTTGGGTTTATGTTTCTATTAAGAAATATATGGGCATGCTGTATATAGGTTCCAGGCCTACGATAGAGAATATCAATGAATTACGTATTGAAGTCAATTTACTGGATTTTTCAGATGATTTATACAATCAAACCATCTCCATTGAGTTGATAGAATTTTTGCGGAAAGATGAAAAATTTGCCTCTCTTGAAGCCTTGAAAAATCAATTAATCCTGGATAAAGAAAACACCCAAAAGATTTTAGGGTAAAATTATTTCCAATGTATAAAATATTGTGATTTGCACGTAGGAGCAGGGTCTGCCCTGTCATGTTCGGAAGATTTGCGCCCAAAGGGCGCGTCCTTAGTAAGCAGTGGCCCCAGGCCACTGTATTTAAGGAGCCTTCCTCTGTTAGCCTGCAGAGCAGGCATCGGTTCGGATTGGTGAGTAATGACAGACGCCTGCTTTGCAGGCTATGTTGGTTAAGTGACATCTTGAACAGTAGCTTAGAGCCACTGCTTACTTAGAACGCGCCCTTTGGGCGCAAATCTTCCGAACATGACTATGCTTTCACCCACGTCTACGGACATGCAAGATTCTATTTAAAAATAAAAAAAGGCTGTCTCACAATTATTTTTAACATTTTTTTCTTCGGATCCTATCTGAGATTAAACTCAAATATTCAATTCTCGAAGAGTTAATTTTAATTGTGAGACAGCCTCTTTAATTTCTATTTCTTAATTTCCTTCATATTCCTGCCAGTTCTTGATCTGGATATCTTTTTCGTTCATAGTACAGAACGATTCGATAAATGCAGAGGCAAGACGTGCATTAGTCAGTAATGGAATATTATGGTCAATAGCCGAACGACGGATTTTATATCCATTGGTCAATTCCCGGCGGGTAAGATTTTTCGGAATATTTACAACCAAGTCTATTTCATGATTAGACATGATGTTGATGATGTTGTTATCACCACCTTCATCCGGCCAATCAACAGAAACTGCTTTTATTCCATTTTCTTCCAGGAATTTTTGCGTACCGGATGTGGCATAGATCTTATAATTCTTTTCCTCCAGCAAATGACAAGCCTCCAGCAAATCTACTTTAGACTTCGCTGCTCCTGAAGAAATCAGAATACCT
>JAVBMQ010000192.1:0-5467 GCA_031552335.1 Bacteroidales bacterium
CAACTAAACGTTTGGTACTTTCTGCGCGTTATTTAGAACAACAACCCGAATATGTGGACGTAACTCCTGTTTTCACTCAATATCCTTATCAATATGTCAGAAGGAAAATGTTTTTAACCCAACTTTCTTTGTATCAACAGGCTTATTACCGTGAATACATGATACATAATTTTGGAGTAACTGAAAATATAGCTTACGGATACAATATTTCGGGACAATTAGGTTATAACGATTTTATACGATCAGCCAAGGGAATGTATACCTCCCTGTCTGCATCTGCAGGTCAACAGTTTGATCCGGGAAATATATATCTGTCTACAGCCATATCTACTTATTTCAATAGGAAACAGGTATATGAAGGGGTTTTAATGGCCGAAATGAAGTATTTTTCTCCCTTGATGAAATTACACAGAAATCGCTTCAGACAATTTTTTAATGTAAACTATACAAAAATGCTGAATCCATCTCCTGTTGTAGATAATGTTCTGTATTATAGTTCTTTAAGTTCTTTAAATACTTCAAACTACAGTGATATGGTTACCGGAACGGAAAGGTTGATGTTTAATGCCGAAAGTGATCTGTTTTCCAGAATCAATCTGATTGGTTTCCGCTTTCTTTTTTATGCTTTCGGAGATATTGGTTGGATAAGTCCGGGTAATAATCTATTGAAACAAGATAATTTATATGGTGGTTTTGGCTTGGGAATCCGCATAAGAAATGATATTTTATTATTTAAAACTATTGATATCCGTCTGGGTTATTATCCCCGCTTAGACCAAAAGACAATAAATGATTACATAGATTTTTCTTCTTCAGATGTGATGAGTTCTCCGAATTTTGTTCCTTCTTATCCAAATGAAATTCTTATCCGGTGAAGTAATTGTTGAGGTGTTAAAAAAAACATCCCCAATCCTTGCACATTATCTCTTTATTGGTTTATTTTGTAGCTAAAAAATAGTAATGATGAAGAAATTACTTTCCCTACCCCCAAATTTAACAGATTATTTTCATGAATTGGAAAAATTGAACCCGGAAGAGTGGTTTTGTACATCAGATCCTGTCGGAAAAAAGTTGGGATCCGGGGGTGGTACTGCCTGGTTGCTTGACCAGTGTTATGCAAACAATCATACAGGCAATTCCTTTGAAGAATGGTTGTCCGGAGAAAAACGCATATTACTTCATGCCGGAGGACAAAGCAGACGTTTACCTGCCTATGCACCTTCCGGTAAAATACTAACTCCTATACCCGTCTTCAGATGGGAGCGTGGACAAAAGCTCGGACAAAACCTGATCGATCTGCAGATACCTCTCTATGAGAAAATGATGAAAAAAGCACCGGATTCATTACATACCATGATTGTTAGTGGTGATGTATATATCCGTTCGGAAGCTCCGTTGCAAAATATACCGGATGCTGATGTTGTATGTTATGGACTTTGGGTGGATCCGTCTCTGGCCACTCGTCATGGAGTATATGTCTCTCATAGGAATCAACCCGGGCAATTGGATTTTATGCTTCAGAAACCAACACTGGAAAAGTTGGAATCACTGGTTAATACACACTTCTTCCTGATGGATATTGGCATCTGGATACTTAGTGATAAGGCTGTAAATTTGTTGATGAAACGTTCCCGGGCAGCAGATGAGCAAATCAAATTTTATGATTTGTATTCGGAATTCGGTCCTTCATTGGGAATTTCTCCTACTCTTGAAGATGATGAGGTTAATAAGCTATCAGTAGCCATAATACCTTTACCGGAGGGAGAATTTTACCATTACGGAACAAGCAGGGAGTTGATATCTTCTACTTTATCTGTGCAAAATAAAGTGTTTGATCAACAAAAGATCATGCACAAAAAGGTTAAGCCTAATCCGGCCATATTTGTGCAGAATGCCTGTACAGAAGTCACATTAACTTCTGCAAATGAGAATGTCTGGATTGAAAACAGTTTTATCAGTAAACATTGGAAGCTGGGATGCAATCATATACTCACCGGAATTCCTGAAAATGATTGGCATATAGAGTTGTCAGATGGCATCTGTATTGATATTGTTCCCGTAGGGGAATCAGCCTGGGCAGTGCGTCCGTATGCTATGGAAGATGCTTTCAGAGGAGAATTGTTTTCTGACGATACTTTATTTATGGGTACTCCTTTTGTGGAATGGATGCAGGAAAGAATGCTTTCATTTACAGATTTTTCCGAAACAGATCTCCCGGATATTCAGTCTGCCCGTATTTTTCCTCTTGTTTACTCCCTGGAAGATTTGGAAATTCTACTTTGTTGGATGACCTCAGATCCTTTGTTGGAAAAAGGAAAAGAACTTTGGCAACAAGCCGAACGTTTATCCGCAGATTGTATTTCCGCTGGTGCCAATCTCCGGAGGTTATATTTGCAGCGGGATGAATTCCGGAAAAAGAATTGGCCTCTGTTGGCCAATAATTATGAGAAAAGTGTTTTCTATCAGTTAGATCTGGAAGATGCAGCGCGTGAATATATTCGTCTGGGATTAACAGCTCCTCAACCGTTGCCGGAATTGGCCCCGCCCATGTACCGGATACATAACCATATGTTACGTGCTGAAATCCTGAAAGCAAAAGGTTCTCATTATCAGGAAGAAACACAATCTGCATTTGAATTGTTGAGCGATCAACTCGTAAAAAATATTTCTACACAGAAAAATTTACCATTTCTTAATATATATCACGATCAAATCGTCTGGGCGAGGAGCCCTGTCCGGATTGATCTGGCCGGAGGGTGGACAGACACGCCTCCGTACTCATTATATACCGGAGGTAATGTGGTGAATATCGCTATCGAATTAAACGGACAACCTCCTTTACAAGTATACATAAAACCTTGTAAAGAATATAAAATTATTCTTCGTTCAATTGATATGGGTGCTGTGGAAGTGGTTGAAAATTATGAAGAATTACAAAATTACCGGAAAGTAGGATCGGCTTTCTCTATACCTAAGGCAGCTTTGGTTCTGGCAGGATTTTTTCCTGGATTTACGGAAAGACCGTATGCTACTCTGTCCGAACAACTCAAAGCATTTGGCTCAGGACTGGAAATTACACTATTGGCTGCGATTCCTGCCGGATCAGGATTAGGTACCAGTTCTATATTAGGTTCCACCGTATTGGGAGCAATCAATGACTTCTGTGGATTGCAGTGGACTAAAGAAGATATTTGTAAATATACTCTGGGATTAGAGCAACTTCTGACTACCGGAGGAGGTTGGCAGGATCAATACGGAGGAGTGTTGCATGATGTTAAATTATTACAGTCAGATCCCGGTTTTACACAAAACATACAAGTACATTGGTTACCTGACCATTTGTTTACGCATCCCGAATATAAAGCTTGCCATTTACTTTATTATACAGGAATTACGCGTACAGCTAAAAATATCCTGGCAGAAATTGTTATGGGCATGTTTCTTAATTCCTCATCATATCTTTCCAGATTAAGCGAAATGAAGATACATGCGCTGGAGATGGCAGAAGTCATTCAAAGAGGACATTTTGAAGCCTATGGATGTTTAGTTGCAAAAACCTGGGAACAAAACAAAGCTTTAGATAAAGGTACCAATCCTCCTGTAATAGAGTCTATTATTGATCAGATAAAAGATTATATCCTAGGTTGTAAACTTCCCGGAGCCGGTGGCGGCGGATATCTTTATATGGTAGCTAAAGATCCGCAGGCAGCTCTTCGTATCCGCAAAGAATTGACAGAGAATCCGCCTAATCAATCTGCCCGGTTTGTGGAGATGGATTTATCAGGTAAGGGATTGCAGATTTCCAGGTCGTGATTTAAGAATTTAATTCATCTTCTTCCAGATAAAAGTGCGCTGATTTATGAAAAAAGCTGGAACAAGAAATCGTTTATCATCAACAACTTCCGAAATGGAATTACCTCATCAAACCGGCATAATGTGTACCAAGTTATTTTTTTATCATTACTTAGCTAAACAAAAATAAATTTCTATCATTAGTAAAAAATAGATATGTAAGTAATAATTTGAAAATTTTAATGAATTATTGTTTTACAATAACTTCTCTGGTTACCGAAATTTCATCTGTAAAAATTCGGATGAAATAGACACCATTTGCTAAACTTGAAACATCTATTTTCTCAGTTACATTATTATCAATCAAAATACAGTTGCCCGATTGGTTGTAAATTTCCACTCTTCTAATGAAGCCCTCTGAATTAATAAATAAATCATTCCGTGCCGGATTAGGATATACAAAAATTTTCAATTTACTTATTTGGGCCAAGCTATTTACACCTGTTATTTCTAATTTTCCATTCATCAATTTATAGTTATAATTCTTATCCGAACCACCCGACAATACAATATCATATAATCCGGCAGGTGAATTTTCATCCGCATCACAAGTAATGACTGGTAATTCATTGAGAAACAATTCATTTTCATTATTTTTGAAACCTGAATACAACAAAGTAAACAATGGATTTTCTTCTCCGTATTTCCGTTCTTTATCTTCAGCAGCAATTGTTAACATTGCCTTTGTAATTTCAAGATTACCGTCCTGATACTCAAAACTGTAATTCTGGTCACTTGCGTTTTTTGCAACAATTGAATAATTTCCCGTGTTACTGTTTATTGTCGCGTCTGTAGAAAGTGCTGGTAAAAAATCAATAACACTTTGTGTATCATTGTTCTTGAATCCAGAAATGGCGCAAGTCAATTGCGGATTTTCTTCACCGTATTCTCGTGAAAAATCGTCAGGTTTAACCGTTAGCAAAGCTTTATTGATAACCAATTGTTGTTGCACCGGATTAGCGGCATAATAATTCTCATTTTCTAATGAGGATGCCGTGATATAAGTTGTTCCTGCATTCTTGATCGTCAGTATATTGCCCGAAATCGTTACAACATCCGTATTGGAACTTTCAAATGTAACCGGAAGATTGGAATCGGCGCTTGCTTGCAAAATAAAGTCGGGATCTCCGTAGGTTTTTTCGGATGAGATGCCAAATGTGATGGTTTGCGTCAACTTGTTTATAGACAAAACGCCATTGACTAATCTGTAGTTATAATTCTTATCCGAACCACTCGACAATACAATATCATATAGTCCGGCAGGTGAATTTTCATTCGCATCACAGCCAATGACCGGTAATTCGTCAAGAAACAATTCGTTTTCATCATTTTTGAAACCAGAATATAACAAGGTAAACAATGGATTTTCTTCTCCGTATTTCCGTTCTTTATCTTCAACAGCAATTGTTAGTATTGCCTTTGTAATCTCAAGATTACCGTTTTGATACTCAAAATTATAATTTTGGTCACTCGCATTTTTTGCAACAATTGAATAATTTCCCGTGCTACTGTTTATTGTCGCGTCCGTAAAAACTGCCGGTAAAAAATCAATAACTCCTTGTGTATCATTGTTCCTAAATCCAGAAATAACGCAAGTCAATTGCGGATTTTCTTC
>JAVBMQ010000053.1:0-30238 GCA_031552335.1 Bacteroidales bacterium
TTCCGAATAAAGTTCAGGTTCATACCTGATATACCAGTATTCATTGGGTTCATATTCGAAGGTAGTAAAACCACCTGAAGGATATGTCATCCGGTTCATGACCTCGAGGATTCCTCCCATGGAAACAGGTTTGATATAATCGAAGGTATAAGCAGGTTTGCTTAAGCTTGAATTGTCTGTTTTAATGCCTGTTTCCTGCAGGGATTTTAACAGTAAGATATGGTCCCGGTCGTCCTGGTAGGTAAAGTTGTATTTTTTGAAACATTTGTTGGTTTGTTTGTCAATCAATTCGATGCGATCGAGTTTGTACCATTTGAATCCGGTGGTGTCTATGATCCCAAAACGCACCAATGCCCTTGTATCCGATGGCGGGTAATTCCGTTCATTGGATACCGAGCGGATAAAATTGACCGTTACCGGCAGTTTATCTCCCCGGATGCTTTTCAGGTAGACGGGTTGTATAACGGAAGCATCCGCCGGTCCATACTGTTGTTTGTCCTCGGCAGAAGGGATTTCCTTAAACGTAGATCCCACAACATTCCCCCAATAATTATAAGCAGTAGTTTGTAAGGTGCTGTTATTGTAAGACAGCGAGTAAATACTGTAGCCCCGTTCATAGTCAAAATACACACATTCCCCTTCGGGAGATTCGATACGTGTCAGGAACCAGGAAATGGCATTTTGGGATCCGGGTCTCGAGGAGTATTCAGTGGAATTTTCGGCTTCCGAACCAGCCGTTTCGTGTCCGAAAACATAAGAAAAGCCATCCGGGGTACAAAGGGTAAAGCCGGTGACGGATGGAAGTTGATATCCACTGCTGTCAGTTCTCAGGGGAGTAGTATTGCATGTAATCTGGATATCTACATTAGAGGAGCTTACAATAAATCGGCCCTGGTGGTAAAAGAAAGATCCGGAATTCCCGCAAAAATTGAAGAAATAGTCATCCGTATCGATGCTGTCGCGGTTAAAAGGGTAATAGAATTTCCCGTCTGTACTTCGGACATCTTCATCGGCAACTCCCCTGATGACACGGTTGATGACTCCTCCGGCTGAGAGGTTCCAGCCCAATCCTGTCCACCCGGGATGATACACTTCTTCCATCTGTCTTTTGGGCGGATTGTAATTCAGCTTGATAGGAACAGTGATTTTCTGGCTTTTGAGGGTGTACAACGGAATGTTGATATTGCAACTGCCCCGGAACAGGTCTGTCTCTACGTTTTCAAATCCGGAGGCATTGGGACTTTGTGCACTGACGGTAATCTCAGGATCCTGCGATTGGGCAGGAAAAGAAACAATACAAGTGCAGATGCTTAGTAAAAGCAACTTCAGATAGTTTGTCTTCATAAGTAAAAGTGGTATTTTTTTTAGTGTGTTTTATTTTTATCGTTTCAGGATCTTCTCGCTTAAGATATAATCATCCAACCGGATATTGAGCACATATTCTGATTTGGGGCACTGCCCCATATAGATCTGCCGGGTAAGGATTCCTTCGGGTTGGCTTCCCCAATCTTCTTCAAGCATAAGCCGACCTTGGCGGTCGCTTAATTGTATACGGATTTTGTTAGCCGGTTTAGGAAGGTATATTTCTATCTCGAGGTTGGTTACTACAGGAGTTGGGTAGTGGTTGTAAGTCAAGCCTTCCCAGGGATTGGTGTTTAGATGGATGTTATGATCTTCTATCTCCAAAGAATCTAACACGGCCAGATTATCCTCATCTCCATCTAAGTAATAATGCTCCTGGGGAGGATAGAAGAATGCGGTACCGAAGAAATCCCTGGCTTCACCATGAATAATCTCTCGGCTCTTGACGGTTTCAAAGACCGGATAACGGTAACCCTGTACATACCAGCGGTAAGTTTCCAACTCCAAAACTACGGTGTCGGTTTGGAGGCGGTAGTCAATGCTGTCAGGAGCAATCTTAGGAACAGATTTGTCAGGAAAAGGGTTGTCATATTCCAACGGGTACATATCCTCTACAATCCGTCTAAAAGTACGGGTACGAAGGACATGTTTTATAGTGTCTTTACTGGGAAGGATCATCATCCCATAAGCATCGGCTTCTGTTTCTGTTGTACCCATGGCGCCCAGGAACATATGTTCACAGTAACGGCCCTGGCCATGATAATAACTTTGGATGTGATCTTTATATTGGGCTGGATATTTCAATAACAACTCCGGTTGTGAGTTCTTAACAATAGTTGTTGGATTTTCAAATCCCCAAAGTAATAATGAATCATTGGAGAGGGCATAGTAGTATTTGGTGCGGTGCTCAATACCAACAGTCAACGAATCTCCCTGATTGAAATATGAAAGATTGTATTCCTCATCTACCGTCTCCAATTGACTAAAATCCCATAGGACATTTTCACCGGAACGGCCGGGATCTTTATAGCTGACTTGTTGTTTTATAACAACATCTTCCGGACGGAACATGTTCAGCTTGCTTTGCAGGGTATGTTGAGAAAATACCTGCACAACAAAAAGAGAAAATAAGGTAACAGCGAATGAACGCTTAAGGTACATGGTGTGCGTCATATCTTAATTAAGTTTAAATTTATGGCGCAAAGATATGAGTTTATTTTTTAAATAAAAATGTTTTAGTGTTAATATTTCATATTTTAGTGTTTATTGTGGTTAAACCTGTAGCAGGCTTAAAGGAAAAAGTTGTCCAATATTTAAATTACTTCAACGCTTCCGCCCCACCAATAATATCCAACAACTCACTCGTAATTGTCTGCTGGCGTTGCTTATTATATTGAATGGTAAGATCCTCCAGAATTTCACTGGCATTATCCGTAGCAATCTGCATGGCAACTGTACGGGCAGCTTGTTCTGCTGCTGCTGAATCCAATGCTATAGAAAAGATTTTAGAACGTAATGATTTTGGTATTAGTGATTCCAGAATAGTCTTCTTATCCGGTTCTACAATATAATCCGTCATCAGAGAAGTATTGACATCATGAGATTGGCTTCCCAGTTCAATGGGTAAAAATTGTTCGTGGGTCAGCACCTGGACTGCTGTACTTTTGAAATGATTGTATATCAGTTCAACCCGGTCGATCTTTTTCGAGAGAAAATGATCAATTAATTCATCTGCAAGAAGTTTTGCTTCTTCAAAGTTCGGCTTTTCCATCATTTCTATGAAACTGCCTTCTTTCTTCAGATTGTCTTTATCAACAGCATGTTCTATCTTCTTCCCCAAAGGATAAATCAATATATTTTCTTTCGGAAGATGTTCATATTCTTTCATTCGTTCAAAAAAAGAACGGATTACATTAGAATTAAACGCACCACAAAGACTGGAATTAGAAGAAACAACCACAAAAGCGACAGACTTCACCTCTCTTTTTTCAGCCAAAAGAGAATTAAATTCAGTTTCGGATGACAAAAAACTATTTAATATCTCCATCAACCGGTTTTCATAAGGCAGAAATCTCTCAATCTGACTCTGAGCCTTACGCAATTTCGCCGATGCAACCATTTTCATCGCCGACGTAATTTTTTGCGTAGACTTTACTGAATTAATCCTACCTTTTATTTCTTTCAGTGAAGCCATAATTATTTAAAGTCTTTTGCCACTTCCAACGCCGTTTCCTGTAATAACCGGGCAACTTCATCTGTAAGAGCACCTGTTTTCAGGACATCGAGTACTTGTGTTTTATATTTTAATTGAAGCACATCTAAGAATGTAGTTTCAAATTCTCGGACTTTCTCTACAGGAATATCCTTCAGCAGACCTTGGGTTCCACAATAAATAATAGCAATTTCTTTCTCTACAGAAAGAGGTTTGTATTGTGGCTGGATCAATAATTCGGAGTTCTTGCGACCTTTATCTAAGGTCATTCTTGTTACCTGGTCCATATCTCCCCCAAATTTCGTAAACGCCTCCAACTCACGATATTGAGCCTGATCAGTTTTCAGAGTTCCTGCAATTTTTTTCATCGCTTTGATCTGAGCATTTCCACCTACACGGGATACTGAAATACCTACGTTAACCGCAGGACGGATACCGGCATTAAACAAAGCAGTTTCTAAGAAAATTTGTCCGTCGGTAATAGAAATTACATTGGTGGGAATATACGCCGAAACGTCTCCGGCCTGTGTCTCAATCAAAGGCAAAGCAGTCAAAGAACCACCTCCTTTTACTTTATCTTTCAGGTTATCGGGCAAATCATTCATTTGCCGGGCAACCTCATCATTGGCAATAATCTTGGCTGCACGTTCCAGCAAACGGGAGTGCAGATAAAAAATATCTCCGGGATAAGCTTCACGACCGGAAGGACGACGCAAAATCAGCGACACTTCACGGTAAGAAACAGCCTGTTTGGATAAGTCATCATACACTACCAAAGCATGTCTTCCGGTATCCCTGAAATATTCACCGATAGCAGCTCCGCCAAACGGCGCATAAAACTGCATCGCTGCCGGATCAGATGCTGTTGCGGAAACAACTACCGTATATTCCATAGCACCATGTTCCTGAAGGGTATGTACAATATTAGCTACAGTAGAACCTTTTTGCCCGATAGCAACATAAATACAATAAACAGGATCTCCTGCCAGGAAATTCTCCCGTTGGTTAATAATTGTATCAATAGCAATGGCAGTCTTCCCGGTCTGACGGTCACCAATAATCAATTCCCGCTGACCTCTTCCGATAGGAATCATTGCATCAATGGATTTAATACCTGTCTGTAAGGGTTGGTTTACCGGTTGACGGAAAATAACTCCCGGGGCTTTTCTTTCCAGAGGCATTTCCAGCAACTCACCGGTAATAGTACCTAACCCATCAATCGGACGGCCTAAAGAATCTACCACGCGCCCCAGCAAACCTTCTCCGGCCATGATGGATGCGATTCGTCCGGTGCGCTTCACCGTATCACCTTCCTCTACCAAATCGGTCGATCCCAGCAATACAGCTCCCACATTGTCTTCCTCCAGGTTCATCACGATGGCCATCAAACCGTTTTCAAATTCCAGCAACTCGCCAGATTCGGCATTGGAAAGTCCGAAAATACGTACCACACCGTCACTTACCTGTAACACGGTACCTATTTCTTCAAATTTCACACGGGTATCAATACCCTCGAGTTGCATTTTCAAAATGTCTGAAACTTCGCTTGCTTTTATTTCGGGCATAATTCTTTGAATTATAATTTTGAATTTTGAATTTTGAATTTTGAATTTAAAAAGCCATATGCATTCCTCAATTCAAAATTCAAAATTTAGAATTCAAAATTTTGAATTTATTAGTTGATTTTTCAATCTATATAATTGCGTCTTTACGCTTGCATCCAATTGATTATCCTCCAGTCTGAGGATAAATCCGCCTATGATATCAGGATCTTCTGTTGTTACAAAATCTGCCTGTTTATGTGTGGTCTGTAAAATGACTGACTTCAGTGAATCTTTCATTTTCTCGGAAGCCTGGTTCGGGGTGATCAGGCGGGCGATCACAATTTCCTTTTGTTTCCGGTAATATTCCTGATACATCAACGCTACAGACAAGGCATAAGCTTCCCGTTTATTTTGCATCAGCAATTGTAACAGGCTCCGGCATGAATCACTTACAGTAACTCCGGCGGCCGTAGTCATCACTTTCACTTTTTCTTTTCCGGGAACAGTAGGATCGTCCAATACTTTTTTCAAAGAATGTACCGAAAAGAAATGCTCTGAAAAGATTTTCATCTCCTCATAAAGACGTGTCTCCTCTCCTTTTTCCCGGGCAAAAGCGTAAATTGCTTTGGCGTAGCGTAATGATATTTTTCCTGAATCCACTTTTTAAAATTACGAATTAAGAATTACGAATTACGAATTAAGAATTACGAATTAAGATTATCTAAAGACATTTTAAATTCTTAATTTTTAATTCTTAATTTCATTAAGTAATTTATCGGCCAGTTCAATCTGGGCCGTTTGATTGTCCAGATTTTTCCGAAGAACCTTCTCTGCTATATCCACAGAAAGCCTCGCTACTTCTGCACGAATTTCTTTCATGGCATCTTCTTTTTCACGCTGTATAGTAATCCTGGTTGCTTCTTTGACCTTTTCTGCTTCAATTTCTGCCTGATGCTTAGCCTCTTTGATCAGTTTATTTCGTGTATCGGCAGCATCTTTCAGCAGTTCTAATTGTTTTTCATGTGCTTCCGCCATTAATCGCTCTCCTTCGGCTTTAATACCAGCCAGTTGTTCGTTGGCTTCTTTAGCCGTTTTCAGAGAATCTTCAATATAGTGGGCACGTTCTTCAACTCCCTTGATAATAGAAGGCCAGGCAAATTTAGCCAGTATATAAAATACGACTAAAAATGCGAGTAGCATCCAAAATACTAATCCTATTTCGGGGGTAAACAATCCCATTGCCTGTATGTATTACATGAAAAAAGCCAATGCACAAACGATGATGGCGAAGAAAGCAACACCTTCTATCAATGCAGCAGCAACAATCATATTACTTCTAAGATCTCCGATAGCTTCCGGCTGACGGGCCATTGCTTCCATTGCCTGACCACCGATACGTCCGATTCCAAGTCCGGCTCCAAGTACTGCCAATCCGGCACCTATAGCAGCCCCCAATTTAGCAACACCGGCTCCGGCTGCTGCTTGCAATAATACAGTTAATAACATCATAACTTTTTATTTAGAATTTATACTTAAAATACTTATTTATTAATCGTCGCCTTCTCTGAATGATGATGTGGTTCAACCCGGGCCATGCCGATAAACAGAGCTGATAACATGGTAAATACATATGCCTGGATAAAACAAACCAGCACATCAATCAATATCATGAATATGGAAAATAATACAGAGATCACTGAAACTGCGGAACCGGCAATCACTCCCATCATAGATGAAAAAATAAATATGAGACTAACCAATACCAAAACAATCATATGTCCGGCAAGCATATTGGCGAACAAACGCATCATCAAGGCAAATGGCTTGGTAAGAATTCCGATAATTTCAATAACCGGCATCAACGGAACCGGCACTTTCAACCAAAGAGGCACCTCCGGCCAGAAAATTTCTTTCCAATACTCTTTGGTTCCATAAACATTCGTGATAATAAAAGTCAACACAGCCAAAACCAATGTCACTGCAATATTTCCAGTCACATTAGCTCCTCCCGGAAAAATGGGAACCAGTCCTAACAGGTTGCTGAGAAAAACAAAGAAAAATGCTGTCAGTAAATAAGGCGCAAATTTTTTATAATCCTTCCCTACTGATGGTTTTATTAAATCTTCATATATAAACAAAAATAACATTTCTATGGCTCCGGCAAAACCTTTCCTGGCTCTCAATGGCTCTTTTGAGTAACTTTTGGCCAAAGTCAGGAAAATAACTATAAGTAAAATACCGGATAAGATGATAGAAGCCGCATTTTTTGTCAGTGACAGATCCAACGGACGGATCATTTCTCCTCCGGAAGAATTTTCCACTACTTTATCTGTGTATTTTTCAGCAGTAGAAATGTAAAAGCCTTCATATGGTTCTCCATGAGCCAAATGAGATGATGAGAAAACAAACCATCCCTTCTCCTGACTTTTCACGATAATCGGCAATGGAATAGAGATATGACGATCTCCTAAAGAAAGCAAATGCCAGTCATAAGCATCACCCACATGACCGAAGATGATCTCCTTTGGATTTACGTCCTCTGTATGACTAACTTTTTGCATTGCCAATAAGGCTCCAAGTAAAATCACTATAGTGATCAGAAAATACAGTAATATATTTTTATTTTGCCTCATCTATTTTTTTCTTATTCAATTTC
Organism: Bacteroidales bacterium; assembly: GCA_031552335.1. GTDB lineage: Bacteria > Bacteroidota > Bacteroidia > Bacteroidales > Azobacteroidaceae > JAISFI01. The sequence continues at coordinate 7,775 of JAVBMQ010000053.1, forward strand.
AGCAGAAATCTGGTTTCCAATACCGAATAAACCATATGAAACAATCCTATGGTGATAACGAAACTCAATATATTTATTTTCACAAAAACAATATAAACAATCAACATCAGCAAGGCGCCGAACAGTTTCACCATTTTCAGTACCAAATGTACATACATGGGAAAACCTTTCTTTTTATCAGAGGCAGTTATACCATACAATAAACCTGCATTTAACAAATAGAAAACCGGAATCATCCAATACAACGAAGGCTTGTATTGAGGACATAGCCAGTGAAATACAAGATATCCCGCTATACCCAATACAACTATTGATGCACCCAGAATTCGTCCGTCTTTTTCCATATATCCGCAGCCAATCCGTCAATACAAACAGTCACCACATTATTTTTCATTTCAACAAAACCACCGGCTATTTTCAACTCCACATCTTCATTATTGGGTTCGCGGTAGAGCAACTTGCCCTGTTCCAATGCAGAAATTATCGGAGCATGTCCCGGCAATATGGAAAAACCACCAGATACACCAGGCAGAGTAACCAACACCACTTCCCCAGAGAAAAGTATTTCTTCCGGTGATATAATTTCCAGCTTCATTATTTATTTCTCTGTAATTTAGCTGCTTTTTCCCTCACATCTTCAATCGTACCGACATTCAGGAATGCCTGTTCGGGCAAATTATCCACCTCTCCGTCCATAATCATATTGAAACCCTTGATGGTATCTTCTATCGGCACCATTACTCCCGGCACACCGGAAAAGGCTTCTGCCATAAAAAACGGTTGAGAAAGGAAACGTTGCACACGGCGAGCACGGTTCACCACTAATTTATCAGAATCGGAAAGTTCTTCCATACCAAGGATAGCAATGATATCCTGCAACTCCTTATATCGTTGTAACAATTGTTTTACCCGTTGAGCCGTGTGATAATGTTCTTCTCCGATCACATTGGGATCCAGGATACGGGAAGAAGAACTCAGCGGATCTACTGCCGGATAAATACCTAATTCCGAGATTTTACGATCCAATACGGTAGTCGCATCCAGGTGAGAAAATGTTGTTGCCGGAGCTGGGTCAGTCAAGTCATCAGCCGGCACATAAACAGCCTGAATGGAAGTAATAGACCCGTCTTTGGTCGAAGTAATGCGTTCCTGCATCAGACCCATTTCTGTTGCCAGGGTAGGCTGATACCCTACAGCAGAAGGCATACGTCCCAATAATGCAGACACCTCTGAACCGGCTTGAGTAAAACGGAAAATATTATCTATAAAAAAGAGGATATCCCGGCCGCCACCACCCATATCACGGAACGACTCGGCAATAGTTAATCCTGACAACGCAACGGAAGAACGTGCTCCAGGAGGTTCATTCATCTGACCGAAAACCAAAGTAGCCTGAGATTTTGCCAATTCGTCATAATCGATTTTCGACAAATCCCATTCTCCTTTTTCCATGGATTTTTTGAACTCTTCTCCATAGCGGATGACATTGGATTCAATCATTTCCCGAAGCAGGTCATTCCCTTCACGGGTACGTTCTCCAACACCGGCAAATACAGAGAATCCGTTATGTTTTTTTGCAATATTATTAATTAGCTCCATAATCAGCACAGTCTTGCCTACTCCGGCACCGCCGAAAAGACCAATCTTTCCCCCTTTCAGATAAGGAGCCAGCAGGTCTATCACTTTTATTCCGGTAAACAATACTTCTGTAGATGTAGAAAGGTCTTCAAATTTAGGAGGATCTCTATGAATAGGAGCTGTATGATCATAATTGAGAGGTTTCATTCCATCAATAGCATCTCCTATCACATTCAACAAACGACCCTTAACCTGATCTCCAACAGGCATGGAAATGGGAGCTCCCTGATTTTCAACAGCCACTCCTCGTTGTACACCATCAGTAGAATCCATAGCAACAGCACGTACCGTATTTTCTCCGATATGCTGCTGAACTTCCAAAACCAATGACTTTCCATCTTTACGATCAAGTTTTACAGCTTCCCGGATTCTGGGAAGATCTTTACCGCCTTTGTCGTAAGTTATATCCACTACGGGACCAATGACTTGAGAAATAAAACCTTTTTTTTCAGACATGGTATATGAATTAAAATAAGGAAAATATCAGACCTTATCTCTGGTTTATTTTCCATTTTTAAAATTGAAACACAAAGGTAGTGTTTCTTTTAAAAGAAAACAAAGAACCGCGAAAAAGAATTAAGGTCTTTTAATTATTGTTTATCTCTGATGGGTCTTTCAATTCACACATATGATTCATATTGAAAGACAGACCACTTTTTAAACATTGTTGCAACAAAAATAGACATCGTTTTTTTATTTTGACCATACTTTTGTCGCTGTATCTGAAAAAACACTGTTCTTCAAAAAAACATGAAAAACAAAAGAATCCAGATAATAAATTATTATTAACCTTCCTTTTGGAAATAAAATGTATGTGTATGAAATTAATTCAACTTTCAAAAAATGCAGATTTAAGACATTGTAAAAAATTAATGTTTGTATTAACATGTTTCCTTCTTTTAAGTGCCATCTGGACTCCTGCCACAGCAGAATTAATCACAGAGCCTGAAGAAGGAGTAGCTTATTATGTAATCCATTCCAGTGGAAATTACCTTACAGATGATAACAACATGGCCCGGATTATTGCTTTTGATGCATCTGCCGATAGTCAAAAATTTATTTTCCGTAAACGCGCTGATTCCGGAGATCAGATTCGCTATGATATAGAATGTGTCGGAACTGGCATGTTCATGTATAGAGAAGGCTGGACTACTTTATTTGGCACCGATCCGAATATCAATGAATTAGACTCTTATTTCATGTTAACTGCTGTTGATGCTAATTCTATTGTGATCCATTCCAATACGAAAGATTGGAGTAATTATTTAGGAACAGACAGCCAGACCTCAGGTAGTGATATCTATTCTAACAAAAGCGAGGGATCTTACTGGCATCTGACCAAAGCCGGAGGCGTCAGCATGGAAGAAATCAATGAATTGCTTTCTGAAGCCGATGCCCTATTGGAAGATGTGGTGATCGGGACAACTCAGGGAACTTATACACAGGCAAATTATGATGCACTGGCAAACACAATCTCGGGATTAAGAAGTTTATTGGAAAGTTCTCCCTCTCAAGATGTTATTGACCAGGCTGTAACTAATCTAAGAGCAGCAATGGCAACCTTCAAATCGGCCATGAATCCTTTTGCTTCTGATGATGACAGGACATATATTATTTATTATAAGGATACACAATTAGTTCTGACAATCACTCCTGAAGGAGAAGGCAACCCATACAATAATGCGCAACTAATGGATTATGTTCCTGGAACTGCAGAACAAGTTTTCCACTTCTCGCCCGAAGAAGGAAATAAATACAAAATCTATAATGACCTGGATGTCTGGTTGAAAATTTCCGGAGGATGGGACACTAAATGGGGCGATTTCAGCGAGTCTTCTGTGTTTACCATAGAAACTGTAGATGGAACATACGTACGGATCAAATCCAGCAACGGATATCTTGGGGCCCAGATAGGAAGTCCTTCCGATATTTATTCAAACTGGGGATCTGAAAACGTATTCAGACTCGTAGAAAAAGCAGATGGAGTTGACACATCCGTTATAAACGCCAAATTAGCAGAAGCAAACAAAGTCAAAAGTGCATCTCATGTAGGTACAGCTCAAGGACAATACAAACAAGCAGATTATGACACTTTTACAAATGCAATCAATACTGCTCAGAATATTGCAGATACATCTGCCGATCAATTAGCCATAAATGGAGCTACTGGTATATTAGATGCTGCTATTACAGCTTTCAAAGCAACCATGATCGAATTCGCTCCTGTTGCGGACAAAGAATATTCAGTGTTCCATAAAGTATCTGGCTTAGTATTATCCTTCTATTATAATGAAACTGATTATATGGGACATCTGGCTTTGCAAGAATATGAAGAAGGCCTGGGTGAGCAATTAATCATTTGTGATGCTGTTGACGGAGAAGCCGGTAAATATTATATCAAGAATGCAGATGGTTTCTATCTGTATGCAGATGCCAATGGCTGGGATCTCCGCTGGATGGAAGATTTATCAGAAGAACTGCCCGACAATAACATGTTTACATTTAAAACTATAGATGAATCATATTTATTGATTAGTTCGGCCTTGAAACCTAACAATTATTTTGGAATAGATAATGCAACAGTTGGTTCTGATTTCTTCTATGATAAAAATAATGCTGAAAAAGGATATTTCAGTTTTGTTCCCCAGGGAGGTACCTCTATAGAAACAACTACAGCGAAATCTGTAGCAATAATTACAGGAAACAGAACGCTCCAAATCAAAGATCTTAAAAACGCAACTATTTCGATCTATACAACTATCGGTCAGTTGATATCTACAGATTCTCATGTATATGGAGACTTCAATAAAACTTTGAATTCCGGAATCTATGTTGTCGTAATTGACGGAAAAGCATATAAAGCTTGTGTTAAATAAATAAAGTTCAACCGGACACAGGCTGTTCTGTAAACCAGAACAACCTGTGTCCGGTTAACTTGTTTTGACTCTATAAAAGATTATCCCATAGTATGTACAATGAATAAAATAATCATATTTACCCTTTTCTTTATATTTTTATTTATATCAAACACATTCTCATCCATTATCTTTGAAATAGGAAAAAAAGACGGTCAATCATCCGAATTTGCCCTTTTCCCAGACAAATATGATCAATATTTGTCTCGTTTCGGCGGAGAGAAAATATTCTATGTGGGATATTCTGAGATACATAAAGATTGGTCCTTTATCTTACCTGGGCCGCTTGATTCATGGGCTGGCGGAGGATATTGGGCTGGTTTCCACCCCCGACATTTCCCGTCAATCCTGTTCAACTTAGAAAAACAGCCTACTGATGGGAATTGTTTATTTTCTTTATTCTTTACAGGAGTCAATGCAGTGGCTCCTGTAAAAATAAGAATTGAAATCAATGGACATCGATTTGAAAAAGAAATCATCGGTGAAGACACTGACGAAATCATTCATAATCCTAATATCAGAGGAACCGCAAAAGAGGTATGCGTATCCTTTCCTGCAACATGGCTAAATATGGGCCTAAACACCATTCAACTGGGAACAATTGCAGGTAGCTGGTCTTTATTCGACTGCATCCGCATGGAATGTTCAAAAGAAATGCATTTACAAAAGAATAGTACATCTACTCTCATACGATCTGTAGAAGCAGCTTCTTTTGAATACAAAGAAAAAAACAATAAACTCATACAGCCCCTATTGGTACATATTTATCAATTCGGTAATACTCAACAACTTACATTCAAAACGGAAGAAACCGGAGAAATAATCCGGACCATAGAACCTGGAGAAAGCATACAGGAAATACTCATGCCAGCCATCCAGCCTGGTAAAAAAGGGAAAAACACCCTTTTATCCATATATCAGTCAGGACAAAAAATTTTTGAGACTTCAGTCAAACGATTTCCTCAACCGCTACATAGCTATTGTGATGATGTAGATTTATTAATGGGCACAGGAAATTCCCGCTGGATGTTTAAACCAGCTTCCACTCTGCCTTTAAGCATGGTACAGATAGCTCCCGACAACCAGGATGAAATATGGAAGGCCGGTTATGAATACACGATCGAAAATATTATGGGATTCAATCACATCAGTGATTGGACAATGACCGGATTCCTGATGATGCCAACCAACGGACCTCTTCTCGTGAATCCCGGAAGAGAAGATTTTCCGGATGAAGGTTACCGTTCCCGGATCGATAAAAAATCAGAAAAAGCACAAATCGGAAAATATTCGGTATACATGACCGACACAAAAATCAAAGCAGAAGTAACTTCTACCAGGCGCGCTGCCATGCAACGTTACATATTTCCCCAAAGTAAAGATTCACGTGTAATCATCGATATGTTTACGCCCAATGAGTATTTACATAATCTGCTTGACACCAGAATAAGCAAAGTCAGTGATACTGAAATCGAAGGCTACGCGACCTATTATAATGCATTTACAGGATACTCTTTAGAACAAAACTATACGCTTTATTTTGTACTGCAATTCAGCAAACCCTTTCAGTCAATGGGAGGATGGATTAATCGCGAGGTCGAACAAATAAATAACTATCAATGGCTCTGGAAACGATCACACCAATTTGACAGTAAAGAAATTATTTACGAAAATATCAATCAGATAAAAGGGAGTGGGGATGCCGGGGTTTTCGTAAATTTCGAAACATTCGGAAATGACTCCATTTTAGTCCGTTCCGGAATTTCTCTTGTCGACATGCAAGGTGCCAGAAATAATCTCGAACAGGAAATAACCCAACCTTTTGGATGGAATTTTGAAGCCATTGTAAATAATTCCAGAAATATCTGGGAAAAATATTTAAGCCGGATAGAAATTGAAACAAACGATTACCTGCAAAAGAAAAAATTCTATACCAATTTTTATCGGGCCTTGGCAGCCAAAGCTATCTGGAGTGACTTCGACGGAAGATACAGAGATGAAGACGAAAATATCCGCAAACTGGAGAAAGAGGATGATTGTATCATCAGTGGAGAATACTGGAATACATTCTGGAATCTACAACCTTTTTTCAATCTCATAGTTCCTGAAATATCCCAGAAATGGGCACGCTCTGCGATCGAGCTATATAAAAACAGCGGATGGTTCAACACGGATCCGGCCGGCATAGAACATACCGGCGTAATGGTTGCCATGCATCTTATCTCTCAAATACAGGGAGCCTGGAACTCAGGCATCAGGGATTTTGATCTCAGGGAAGCCTACCCTGGACTCAAAAAAATGTTACTTACTCCTCCAGAAAAATATCCCGGAGGGGGAACTGTCGGAGTGGAAAATTTAGTTCCTTACATGCAATATGGTTATATTCCTCAGGGCAAAGGAACTGTTTCAAACACAATGGAATATGCATATGACGACTGGTCTTTGGCTCAGCTGGCAAAAACATTGGGAGAAACCGATGATTACATCTATTTCATGAAGCGTTCCTGTAATTGGGAAAACTTAATGGATACCGTCTCCGGATTTATCCGTCCAAAAGATGAAGCCGGAAACTGGATAGAACCTTTTGATCCTTACCAAACGCCGGGCTTTACAGAAGGCAATGCATTTAACTATACCTGGTTTGCTCCCCATAATCCGGAAAGATTGATTGAATTGATGGGCAGGGAACGGTTTGTTTCCCGGCTAAACGAAGCTATGGAAAAATCGTCTCATGCAAATTTCAATGCTGCCGGTGACAATTTCGCCAATTATCCGATTAACCATGGCAATGAAACTTCCATGGAAGTCGCTTATTTATTTAATTGGGCTAAAGCACCGTGGCTTACCCAGCAATGGATACGCGCCATCCAAGAGCAATATTACGGAACCACTCCTTACGATGCTTATCCTGGCGACGAAGACCTGGGACAAATGAGTAGTTGGTATATTATGAGTGCTATTGGCTTATTCCAAATGGAAGGAGGGTGCTCCGAAAATCCATTTTATGAATTAGGTTCTCCCCGTTTTCCAAGAATAACGGTTCATCTGGATCAACAATTCAACAGAGGTAAAACGTTTATTATTGAAGCAAATAACGCATCTAAAAATGCTAAGTATATCCATTCGGTCAAACTGAACGGACAACCGATCAACTCTTTCAGAATTCCCCAATCGGAAGTTTTCAAAGGTGGAAAAATGGTTCTTGAGATGAAAGACACACCTAATTATCAATGGGGAATTGAATAAATAATATTATAAAACGAATCAATATGAAAAACATTGTTATTTTACTTTTGATGTTCTTTTGTACAACTGGTATAAGTGCACAACTATTCTCGCCGGTTACTTTCGAAACTGATAATCAGATTACAATATCAGCTACCCAAAATACCACTTTCTCCATTGTGGATAATATTGAGAATAAAAAACTCAATAAATCATCCAAGGTATTGAAAATTGAAAGTGGTGTTTCTCAGAAAACACAAAGTATAGAATTCACCCTGAATACTTCTGTCAAAACAACGGCTTCAAATCGTTACCTGCATGTAATGGTCTATACTCCTTCTTATGAGTTATCCGCAAGCATTTATCCGGCCAATAAAACATATGGTACAGAAAAATACAATGTTGCATTTCAAAATCAATGGGTAGAAATGGTTTATGAATTAGCACTAAACACCTCAATCAATAAAATAACATTCACGCCCGGAAACGGAGAAATGTTCTATGTTGACAACATTTATATCGACGGAAATTCTGTTCCTTCAAGTGCATCCATAAAAGATTCCGAAGCTATGGATGCTGATATAATCCGGATGCCAGTCAACAATACAATTATTACCCGTACCGGAGGAATGAACATGGAATATATCCTGGATGGAATAAGCGAACTTCATTTCACCTATGAAACAACACCTTTGGTAAAAAGTACTGTCCATATCAATTCTGAAGACTCATGGCTCTTTTTCGACAATATGAAACCATCTGTTGCTATCGGATCTTTAAGTAAAGTTTATGTGAACGGGGTAAAAGCTTCTAGTGGAAATAATGTACGACTCGAAATATATGGGCAAGGCACTGTTGTTATCCCTCACAAGAATACCTATCAACCACTAACAGTCTACAATGAGCCCGAATTACAAGGCGAATCTAAACAATATGAACAGGAAATTTATCATTCCAACCTGGGAAATTTCGATAAAAAGATTGCTTCTTTCGTTCTCAAAAGAGGATATATGGCAACCTTCTCCCAGAATGCAAACGGAATAGGTGGAGCCAGCCGGGTATATATCGCTGCAGACAAAGATTTAATTGTATACCAGTTGCCCATAGAATTGGATGGTTATATTTCCCGTCTACGCGTATTTCCCTGGCGCTATACAAGTAAAAAAGGATATTGCGGAGGAAATGAACCTTATGATGCTGAATTTATCGGGGCTTCCTGGTATTATACCTGGGGGGCAGACGCATTAACCACCAATAATCAGGATTTTGTTCCCATGAGACACAACCGGAACTGGCCGGGATATGGAGATATTAACCAAAGAATAAGAGTTAACCATGTGTTGGGGTTCAATGAGCCTGACCAATCTGATCAAGCCAATATGAATATAGAAGATATGGTTCGCGACTGGCCGAATATACTGGTTTCCGGATTGAGGGTCGGTTCTCCGGCTTATGCCAATTTTTACGGAGGTACCGAAACCTTCATTAAAGAGTGTGAACATCGCAATCTACGTGTTGATTTTACTGCTGTACATGCATACCACGGGGGACAGGAAAAAGCCTGGTGGGTTAGCCTCATCAATAACCAATACAATGCGACTCAAAGGCCTTTGTGGATCACTGAATGGAATAATGGTGCTAACTGGACCACTGAAGGTGGCCCTAAAACCGATGCAGAACAGGAAAAAGATGTTAAATACATACAGGATGCTTTCGAAGAAGCGGGATTTCTAGAACGTTATTCTATCTATAACTGGGTGGAAACCTGGAGGGAAGTGATTCGTAACGGACAGTTGACCCCTGCTGGAGTCGTCTATAAGAACCGGAAATCAACATTGGCATACAATCCGGATTTTGAATATGTGCAAAATCCTGTGGTAGAAAAAGGGCAACGTTTTCTGATCATGAATAAACGGGATGGATTCCTCTATCAGGAGGGAAATCAACTACGTACAAGTGGTAAATTTGAAGCAGGAAATCTACCGGAAACTTATTATTGGACATTTGAATATTCCAAACAGGAAATCGGAGGATATAAATTGATTAATTGTTCTTCCGGACAAGTAGTTACATACAAACAATCAAAGCTATTAAATGGATTCATCATGTCGGATGACAGCAATAATACCTACCAAAATCTCTCTATCGCAGCTTATAGCACAGAAGACAAAGGGAAAAATCAAACAAAAACGTATTATACAATCTCTTATTATAACGGACTTTTCCAATACAATTATCAAGCAATGGACGGCTATGGATCTAATACAGTAGGTTCATATGACATTACCCGCTCTAACAACCAACAATGGGCCATTCTACCTCAGATAGAGTTAAAACCCAAAGGAAATGTTCATTATCAAATTCTTGCGAACCAGACAGACAAATACCTGTCTGTCGACAATGAACTCATTTCTTTTGAAACAAACAGAAAAAACAAAAATTCTTATTGGAAAATTATCTTATTGGAAAACGGAAAATACCAAATTATAGATCCCCTGAATAATCGTGCACTAACTAGCAATGATAATGGATTTTTCTGGTCGGAAATAAATCTTTCTACCGAAGAACAACAATTCAATATCCTGCATGCCTATCGTGAAAATGGTATTTCCCGGTTCTCTATTTCCGACAATAAAGGCAGGCGTTTACAGGCAAAAGCAGACAATAGTCTGGGGAAAAGCCAATTGCCCATCATCGCAAATGATCAGGTATTCCGGTTTAGGGAAGTGACTGATGAATTTAACTCTATACCCAATATACTGTTAAATTCAGTTAAAGCATCATGTAATCCCAACCCTGTATCAGATTTCACTGTGTTCCATTATACACTTGACAGTCCTGCAAATATTACCCTAAGAGTCTACTCTGCAACCGGGATATTGGTTTCCGAAGACAAAGACCAGGGAATATCCGGTGAAAATTATTTTGTGTGGTATAGAAAAAATATCCCTTCCGGAATGTATCTTTACGAAATAATTCCATCAAATCTGCCAGGAACAAAATTCCGCGGGAAAATAATTGTAACCGATTAATTCAATTGGATGAAGAACTTATCATTGCTACATATTTTATTTTTGTCTTTCATTTTTGCAGGTAACCTCTATGCCCAATATGATGAAACGCATTACTGGAAGCAATTGTCAAGTTCGAGATCTATTCCGTCCAACCGCATCCAAACAGTTTTTCAGGATAAAAGCGGATATATCTGGATCGGGACAGAAAATCTTCTTTACAGATATGACGGATATAATTACAAATATTTTTCTTTATCTGCCAATAACACAACTTTGACAGACAACCTGATTTCATGTATTACAGAAGATGACAACGGAATCATATGGATCGGGACTGACAATGGATTATTATATCTCAACAAGAGAGATTACAAGATCAGACAAACAGGATTCGATCCTCTGAAAAAAAATCGGATCAATTCTCTGTTAAATGATTGTTCCGGAGGGGTACTGATCGGCACTAAAGATGGTCTCTTCAGATATGATACCAGTCTGTCGGAATACGCTTATTGTTCAGGAAACGTAGACCTTCCTTCTGGAGGAGTCAACCATATATATGCCGATAAAAAAGGAGATATCTGGGTTTGCTTTTGGGATAAAGGTTTATATAAATATACAGATAAAACAAAAAAATATATTCCTTTTCCGACCATTGGCAGCCGGAATAATCCTTTCCGCATATTTCAGGACGACCACATGAATTATTGGATTGCAACCTGGGGTGACGGACTTTTTCGCTTTTATCCGGATAACAAACCAGAACAAATGTATGAATCCTTTATTATGAAAAAAACAACTAGTAATGACGACGAAAAAATTTTTTATAGCATTGAACAGGACAATAAATTTGGATATATCTGGCTGGCAACTTATTCCGGCATTAAAGCTTTGAGTTTTAACAATGGCAAATATACCAGCATTTCCAGTTTATTTCTGAATACCACGACTAATTTGTTCAACGAAATAAAAAAAGACAACCAGGGTAATTTATGGTTAGGCACCTATGGAGACGGAATCTACAATATATGCATCGATTATTCAAAATCAAAAGTCTACAAATATAAAGATTTCACCAGAAAATACCAGATTATCCCATCTATCAATGCAATTTACCAGGATAAGGATAGTATCTGGTGGATCAGCTTCAAACGTCAGGGGTTGCTTTGTCTAAATACAAAAGAAGAACTGGTTTTAACCAAAGAATGTAAAAAAATATCCGAGCAACTGAATGCGGGTGATGTAAATATCATTCAGGCTATGAAAGAGAATGAAGAAGTATGGCTTTCCTCTGACAATGACTACAGGATATTTGCATATAAAAAAGAAGATGGAAGCATCAAATTCAAACACGAAATAAACTTGAATATTTTTCCTCCTGTTGTAAGGGGAATAAGATGTTTTTATGAAGATGGCTATGGAAAAGTATGGATTGGCACTCAACAGGGTGTTTTTCTGTATGATTATGCAAACGAGAAAACAACTCAGGTAAAAGAGATTTCATTTCCGGTTACAAATATTACTGGTAATCAACATGATATCTGGATTTCAACCGAAAACAATGGCATTGTAAGGTTCTCTTTGGCAGATAAAAAAGTAATCAACTATAATGCCCATAACAATAAAGTTATAACCAACCAGATAAGTACCATATATTGCGCTCAATCCGGAGTATTGTATGCTGGAACATATGAAGGTGATATTCTGTCTTTTGATTCCACCCTTGATAACTTTACTATTTTCCATCCGACAAAATGGAGTATTCCTGAAGTAATTCTTAATATCATCGACGATTCTTCCGGCAATTTGTTTTTTTCAACTCCCAAACGGATATTCAGGATCAACCCTCGCGACAATTCAATCTCTACTATCTCCGAAGGGAATAATGAATCAGTTGCTCCATACAACAAAGATGCTATTTTCAAGGATAAGTCCGGGGGTATTTATTTCAGCGGAAATAAAGGAACTTTATATTTTCCACCCAACGAAAGCGATCAGATTTCAAGTCATGAAAGTCAGCTTAATATTACTGACATTTTAATACAGAATCAATCCATTCTTAACACCAAATATGCAGATCATTGGGATACGAAAAAAAACAAAATCACTCTGGAAGCTGATCAGAAAAGTATTCAGATCAATTTTTCTGCTCTCAACTACTTCTTTTCCGACAATACTTTCTACGCCTACAAACTGGTAGGAGTTGATCAGGACTGGATTTATGTAGGCGGAGAAAGAAATTTTGTTCAATATAACAATCTGGGAAAAGGAGAATATTCATTCCTCATTAAATCCACCGATGAAAGCGGTAAATGGACAGAAAAGCCACTTGTCCTTCAAATTATCAGAAAACCCCATTGGAGTGAAACATGGTGGGCATACTGCATCTATTCTTTATTGTTCATCACATTTGTCTTCTTCCTCTTTTACTTCTTTTTAAACAGAATCAATATAAATAATGAACTCCGGTTGGTACAGATTGAAAAAGACAATGCGGAACAACTCAATCAGACAAAATTGAAATATTTCACCAATATCTCACATGAATTACTTACTCCGTTGACAATCCTGCTTTGCCTGATCAGTGATGTAGAAAAAAATGTACACCAAAGACTTCCACAACTAAGTATGATGAGACATAATGTGGACCGGCTTAAGAGATTGATTCTTCAGATATTGGACTTCCGGAAGATTGAAAATGAATCTCTGACATTACATCTGGAAAAAGCCGATATCATTCCTTTTTTGAAAAGCATTTGTTATGACAATTATACTCCGTTGATCAAAGAAAAAAACATTAATTTCCAGTTCATATCATCAGCCGATTCTATTTCCCTGTTTTTTGACAGAGACAAAGTAGACAAGATATTCTTCAATCTATTGTCAAATGCATTTAAATATACGGATCAAAACGGCACTGTAGTTGTTCAGGTACAGGAAACTTGCAACCTGAATAATAATAAAATGCTGCAAATTGCGGTCAGCGACACTGGAAAGGGAATTGCTCCGGAAGAAATAGACCGTATTTTCAACCGTTTTTACAGAAATCCTGAAAATAAATTAGTGGAAAGCAATGGCATCGGTTTGTCATTATCCAAAGAGCTGGTAAAAATCCATAAAGGCAAAATTTTTGTGGAAAGTCAGGTGAATATCGGTACTACGTTCATCATAGAACTACCATTAGATGAATTTACATATACTCAGGAAGAGCTCCGGAATGTTGACCGACAGAAACAACAAATCATACTGAACGAGGAAAGCTCAGAGTTTTTCGACTCTGAATCTCTTGATATAAAAGAAAATATTATCATTTTGTTGGTAGAGGATAACACAGAATTACGGAGCCTCATGCAACGGATACTGGAAAGATATTACAAAGTAATTTCGGTAAATAATGGGAAACAGGCTCTTTCCATAATTGACATGAGCGATATTGATATTATCATAAGTGATGTGATGATGCCGGAAATGGATGGATTGGAATTATGCCGGACCATCAAAAAGGATATCAATTCAAGTCATATTCCGGTACTAATGGTTACTGCCAAAAATCAGGCAGAAGACCGGATTGAATGTTACAATGCCGGGGCAGATGGTTATATTTCAAAACCATTCGAACAGTCTGTTCTGGAAGCCAAACTAAGGAACTTAACTCGTATCAAAAGGAAAACCCAACAGGATTTCAAAGAAAATATATTTACAGACCTGACCATTCTCACAAACTCTGAAATTGACCAGAATTTCCTGAAACGGGTGGTTGATCTTATTCAAAATGAGCAAACCAAAGATTTAGAAGATTTCGACATCAATTTTCTTGCTGAAAAAATGAATATGTCGCGTTCTTCTTTTTATCGCAAAATAAAGCTTCTGACAAATTTATCTCCTATTGATTTTATCAATAATATACGTATGAAACAAGCTTGCGAGTTGCTATCAGATCCCAATAATTCTATTAAAGATGTATCTTATGCTGTCGGATTTGCCGACCAAAGGTACTTTAGCTCCTGTTTCAAAAAGGAATTCGGGATGACACCCACTGAATTTCAGAAGAGGAAGAACAGTAAATAAAAGATTATCTGCATGTTTTCTTTAAGGCCGGATACTAATCATGTCTGAAAGAAAATATGCGGATAATCACTAAAAATAAACACTTAATTCTTAACCTCTAGATTTTCCTCATCCGGCTCCACTACTACTGCCGGCATCTTGATCTTAGCAAAGCCCTTAGCAATTTTCTCCGGAGTTGTCTTATCTGTACGATAAGTTACAGTAACCAATTTTTCCGAAAGATTACAGGAAATATCCGTCACCCCTTTTTCAAAAGCAATGTTCTTTTCCACCTTAGCCTGACAATTCCGGCAATTCATACCCTCCACATAAAAAATCACCGTCTCTTTATTATCTTTTTTTTCTTTATTATCCTGTGCAAAAGCAAATCCTCCAACAAATAAGATCAAAAAGCACACTAATAATACTCTCTCTTTCATAATTCTTAATTTTTAATTCTTAATTTTTCAAGCCTCATCTCGGCAAATTCCACCTCACCCCTACATAGAATTTCCTCCCATGCAATGGTCCCCATACTATCGAAGTATCAAAATTATCTCCGAAAGGATTTTGGGGATCAATGATCGGATGGTCCTGTACAAAGTCCAAAATATTTTCAGCACCGGCATAAACAGACCAGGTACGGAAAAATTTTGTTATCTGACCGTTCAATATAGTAAAAGAATCGAATCTGTTATTCCATAACGAGTTTAAAGGATCTGGATCCGGCAATCGTCCTCCACCATTGAATTGTGCTGTCATATCAAATTGCCACTTTCTCAAAGGAGTTTGATAAGAAGCAGTTGCTAATGCTCTATAATCATTGGTGAACGGCTTTTCTTTCAATATACCATTATAGTTTGTTTTCACATCTGTTTTCCTATAAGCAGCTGTCAGTGTAAAACCGCGGAAAAAAGGATAAGTAGCCTCTATCTGGAAATTGGAAGAATAAGAATTTCCCTTCAGGTTATAAAAGCTAACTGCATGCGGATCGGAATCCAGATCTACAACCACTTGTTTCCTGAAATCCGTATAATAGTATTCCGTATTCAATATCAATTCTCTACCTGCTATAGGAATATAGAATGAAAGATTTGTACCATAATTCCATGCTTCCTCCATATCCAGATCGTTTGCGATACGAATTTCACGACTGCTCGCCATGTAAAAATTATTTTCCGGCAAAATGTGTGCCGTCCGGTAACCTTTTCCTGCTGAAGCCCGGAGTTGCACCCAATCGGCAGGTGTATATTTTATATGAAGACGAGGAGTTACAAACCATTCGTATACATTACTGTAGTCGGCACGAAAACCTGCCAACAAGATCAACTGGTTATTCAGATTAAATGTATATTCTGCATATCCTCCACTAACTAATTCTTCTGTTTTTTGAAATGTCCGGGAAGTTTGCGGAAGTACATGCACTGCCAGTATATAATTTTCATCAAAAAGGTCATAATTCATACTCAGACCGGTACTGATTTTATGGGCATGGCTGAATTCTTTTTCATACAATAAAGTTCCATACAAATTGGTTTCATAGACATTATACGGACGAAAGCCATAAGATGATTGCTGTTGATGATATGAACCACTGAAAATAACGGCAACACTTTCATTGCTTGCCGGATCCAGTATCCAGCCATTTTTAGAGAAAAATTCGGCCCGGGAAGTCTCCAGTTTGATTTTATATAAAGAATCAGGAGGAGTTATAGCCTGCTTGGTTTGTCCGCCGGTACGATCCTCATGCAAAAAACGGGCGCCAAACTGAGCAATGTAATTATCGTTCCGGAATTCCCATCGATTCATCAGGTTGAATTGCCGTTTCAACGGGGTATCCAGAAATCCGTCGTCATTCATATCAAAAGATTTTTCTTCGGAAGAAAAATGAGCCAACAGAGAAGAAGAAAGTTGGTCATTAAACAATGCTGTAGCATCGGCATTCACCTCATAACGGCCGTTATCCGCTGCAAAAACATTCGCAGAAACGACATCTGCAGTCTCTTTCGGTTTTTTAAATTCCACATTGATTTGTCCGGCCAAAGCTTCATAACCATTCTTTACGGAAGAAGTCCCTTTGGAGACATAAATACTTTCTAACCAGGGGCCGGGTACATAATCTAAACCATAAGGAGCCGCCACACCTCTGAAATTAGGAAAATTCTCCGTCAGCATTTGCACATAAGTACCAGCCAAACCAAGTAAACGTATCTGACGGGCGCCGGTAGCAGCATCTGTATAGGAAACATCCACAGAAGGATTGGTTTCAAAACTTTCAGCCAGGTTGCAACAAGCAGCACGCGTCAATTCATCCCTTGTAATTTTTTGCGTCTGCAAAGTTGTTATCCGGGACGAAATCGTACTCATCCTCTGCCGGCCAATAACAACTTCTTTCAGGTCTACAGATGATTTAATACTATCCGGCTTCGTCTCAGAAACAGGTTCTTCTCCATAGACTATACTGCTGAAAACAAATAAAAACAGCAGTGTGTTTACTAATATGCGCCACATGTATTTCATTGGAAGGACGAAGATAGTGCATTCAAAAAAAAAATCTCTATCATTTAAACTTTTTTATCCGGGGATTTGTTTTAGATAAAGGGATTTAACAAAGCTTAATATTTAATTTCATTTTGAAAAATGCAGGAAAAATGTGGTTGTCAACAAAATTAAAATTATATTTGTACTTCCATATGCATATATTTTTTTAACACATTGATTTATGAGAATAACAACAATTTTTTCATTACCGATTTTGTTTTTTATTTCCCTCATTGCATGTGATGGGTGCAAAAAAACAACAAATGTGCAGGAAAACAATATCACATTTGATTCGATTCAACATGCGGAAATTTATCATTTATTCAATGATACAACCAAACCGCATTGCAACTTGCAAATCAAATTTGTTTATCCGGCTGATTGCGCTGACAAAAAAACACTGAAGTCTCTGCAATCGATATTTGTTTCTGCATATTTCGGCAGTTCTTTCGCAGGCAATACACCGGAAGAAGCTCTGAAGGCATACAGAGACCAGTATATTGGGCAATATGTTGAAAGTTATAAAGAATATGAAGATGAATCACGGACATCAGACTATGATGCTGATGAAGATGAATCACATGGCACATTCAACTTCTATGAAATGTCACGCGACAGTATTCTTTTCAACAAAAATAATATTCTGAGTTTTTCCGTATATTTCGAAGATTA
Organism: Bacteroidales bacterium; assembly: GCA_031552335.1. Taxonomy (GTDB): domain Bacteria; phylum Bacteroidota; class Bacteroidia; order Bacteroidales; family Azobacteroidaceae; genus JAISFI01. The sequence goes on from JAVBMQ010000053.1 coordinate 25,824, forward strand.
TGCCGGCGGAGCACATGGTTCGCATAGATTAAACGGATATGTGGTTGACTTGGGTTCCGGTAAGCTAATCAGTGAAAGTGATATTTTTTGCGAAGAATGTCCGGATAAAATTGCTGATATGATCGTAAAAAAGATAATCAAACAAAACAATCTTTCCAGACCGGAAGAGTTGGAAAATGTTGGTTATTCGGATATTGACAAAATGGTACCGAATGGTAATTTTTTAGCTGACGATAAAGGCATAACATATATTTTTAATGAATACGAAATTGCACCTTATTTCATGGGTGTAACCGAGGTATTCCTGCCTTATAATGAAATTGAAATATTTATGAACAAAAAAAGCCCTCTGGCTAAGTTCTTACATTAAATGGAGTTAATAAAAAAATATTTTCCGGGAATAACGGAAAAACAGGAAGAACAGTTCAATGCTTTATACGATTTATATGCGGACTGGAATAGCAAAATCAATGTTATATCCAGGAAGGATATTGAGAATCTTTACGAGCGCCATGTATTACATTCTTTGGGCATCGCAGATGTGATTCGTTTTAAAGAAGGCAGTAGTGTGATGGACGTAGGCACAGGAGGCGGTTTCCCAGGTGTTCCATTGGCTATTCTCTTTCCTGATGTTACGTTCCATCTGGTTGACAGTATTGGTAAAAAAATCAAAGTAGGTTCATCTGTTGCAGAAGCCATCGGATTGAAAAATATCTCATTCCGCCACTGCAGGGCAGAAGAAGAAAAAGGTCTTTTTGATTTTGTGGTGAGCCGGGCTGTCATGCCATTGGCCGATCTGGTAAAAATTGTCAGAAAGAACATATCCAAAGAACAGAAGAATGCATTTCCCAACGGGTTGATTTGCCTGAAGGGAGGAGAATTGCAACACGAAATATTGCCATTCAAAAAGCTTGCTGTAAGTTATTCTTTGAGTGATTTTTTTTCAGAAGATTATTTCTCCACTAAAAAAGTGGTTTTTGTTCCTTTATTATAATGAAAATCAGGATATTTACATTCAATTTTGTTTCGGAAAACACTTATGTTTTATATGATGAAACTGAAGAAGCTGTTATCATAGACTGTGGTTGTTATGATCCGGAAGAACAACAGATGCTGAAAAGTTTTATAACAAAAAACAATCTGACTGTCAAACATTTATTAAATACACATTTGCATTTTGACCATGTACTGGGAAATGCTTTTGCAGCAGAAACTTTCAACCTGAAACCGGAAGGGAATATCAGGGAAGAAACTGAAATGCCCGGCTTACAACAACAAATAGCCCGTTTTGGGATGCGCAGGGAAAGGCTGTCTGTTCCTCTGGGTAGATACCTGGAAGAAGGAGATACTGTAACTTTCGGCAACCAGACTTTGCATTGCCTGTTGGTACCCGGACACTCTCCCGGTAGCCTGTGCTTTTATTCCAAAGAAAAAAAATGTGTTTTTACCGGAGATGCTTTATTTCAGGGAAGTATCGGAAGAACTGATTTGTGGGCAGGAAATTTCAATATGCTTATCAGCGCTATCCGGAGTAAATTATTAACATTACCGGACGATACTGTGGTTTATCCGGGACACGGACCATCAACCACAATTGGAGAAGAAAAAAAACATAATCAATATCTAAGATGAAAACAGAAAAGTTTGCCATTCGCCACATCGGTATTACCCGGGAAGATAAGGGTATAATGCTCCGGAAAATTGGAGTCTCTTCCATTGAACAACTGGTCAATGAAACGATTCCTTCCGATATCAGATTAAAAGAAAAAATTGATCTCCCGGAAGCAATGACCGAAAGGGAGTATGCTGAACATATTGCCGAATTAGCTTCTCAAAACGAAGTTTTCACCTCCTATATCGGCATGGGTTGGTATGATACCGTAACTCCGGCGCCTATATTCCGTAATGTTTTTGAGAATCCAGTATGGTACTCTTCTTATACCCCATACCAGGCTGAAATTTCCCAGGGGAGATTAGAAGCATTACTGAATTTCCAGACAATGGTAAGCGATATGACTGCTTTGCCGCTTTCCAATTGTTCGCTTTTAGATGAAGCAACTGCAGCAGCAGAAGCTGCCAATATGATGTTCAATGCCCGGAGTCGCGAACAAATCAAAAACGGATGCGATGAATTATTTGTCGACGAAAATATTTTTGAATCGACCTGGAATGTAATCCGGACAGTGGTTGCTCCGTTGGGTATACAGATAAAAAGAGGAAATTTCCACACATTTGAATGTTCCGACCGTACTTTCGGAATCATTCTGCAATATCCGGATAGCAATGGTAAGGTGGAAAATTATGCTGAATTTACCAAAAAAGCGAAAGCTGTAGGTGCGCAGGTGGCTGTAGCGGCCGACATTCTGAGTTTGTCTTTGCTTGTACCTCCCGGAGAATGGGGAGCCGATATTGCTTTCGGAAGTACACAGCGATTGGGAATCCCCATGTTTTACGGAGGACCTTCAGCCGGATATTTAGCTGCAAAAGATGATTACAAACGGATCATTCCCGGACGTATCATTGGGATTTCTAAAGATAAGACAGGCAAACAAGCCTTGAGAATGGCTTTACAAACGCGCGAACAACATATCAAAAGAGAAAAAGCGACTTCCAATATCTGTACTTCCCAGGCACTATTGGCTAGTATGGCCGGTTTTTATGCTGTTTACCATGGACCTGAAGGTATAACAGAAATTGCCACCCGTATCCATGCCCTTGCCGGATTTTTATCGGAAGAACTGGAAACTTTAGGATACAAACAATTGAACAAAAATTTCTTCGACACACTGAAGATCAGTCTTCCGGCAAATGTCAATCCGGAGCTTTTATATGAAACTGCTTTGGAATGTAAAGTCAATCTCCGCTACTTTGAAACCGGAGAGGTTGGTATCAGTATCGATGAAACAACACTTCCGGATGATATCGGAGTACTTTTATACATATTCTCCACTGCGATCGGAGCAGATTATCTGCTGAACAAAGAATTCGCCAGAAAAAATCATCTCGATCAGGTATTGGTAAGAACAAGTCCGTTCCTGACTCACCCGGTGTTCAATACCTACCATACGGAAACAGAATTGATGCGTTACATCAAAAAGTTAGACCGGAAAGATATTTCATTAGCTCATTCCATGATTTCATTAGGTTCTTGTACAATGAAGCTGAATGCGGCATCAGAACTGCTTCCGCTCGGTCGACCGGAGTTTGCCAATATCCATCCGTACGCTCCCGAAGATCAGGTGCAAGGATACTCTGAATTGATTGAGAACCTGGGAGATTACCTGAAAGCGATCACCGGTTTGCCGGGTATCAGCTTCCAGCCTAATTCAGGTGCGGCTGGTGAATATGCCGGATTGATGACTATTCGTTCCTATCAGGCGGCATCCGGGCAAGGACACAGGAATATTGTACTGATTCCGGAATCTGCACACGGAACAAATCCGGCCAGTGCGATCAGGGCCGGATATCAACCGGTAAATATCCGCTGTGATGAAAAAGGGAATACCGACATAGAAGATTTGACAGCCAAGGCACAGGAATATCAAAACGAACTGGCTGCTTTTATGATTACCTATCCTTCGACTCATGGTATTTTTGAGACCAAAATTAAAGATATGTGCCGGATCATCCACGAAAACGGAGGCCAGGTATATATGGATGGCGCCAATATGAATGCTCAGGTGGGTTATACCCATCCGGGATACATAGGAGCTGATGTCTGTCACCTGAATCTTCACAAGACATTCGCAATTCCGCACGGAGGTGGCGGACCCGGTGAAGGTCCTATATGTGTAGCAGCTCATCTGATTCCTTTCCTCCCCTGTCTTGATAATCATTCTACATGTTTTGGAAATGTTGTATCTTCCTCTCCTTTCGGAAGTGCTGGTATCCTACCGATAACATATGGTTATATCCGGATGATGGGGGCTGACGGATTATTGGCTGCAACAACTGCAGCTATTATCAACGCCAATTACTTAGCCGCCTGTTTGAAAGATGCATATGGAATTGTATATACCGGAAACCACGGAAGAGTAGGCCATGAATTAATCTTAGAGTGTCGCACACTGAAAGATAAATCAGGCATTACAGAAACCGACATCGCCAAAAGATTGGTAGATTACGGATTCCACGCTCCTACACTATCTTTTCCGGTAGCAGGCACCCTGATGGTAGAACCAACCGAAAGCGAGAGCCTGAAAGAATTAGACCGCTTTGTGGAAACCATGCTGACCATCCGGCAAGAAATCGAAGAAGTCATTACCGGAACTGCCGACAAAGAAGACAATGTTCTCATCAATGCCCCCCATCCAGAATATGAGGTGACTGCCGATGAATGGAACCATACTTATTCACGGAGCAAAGCAGCTTATCCTTTAGAATGGATCAGAGATAACAAGTTTTGGGTCAACGTC
>JAVBMQ010000074.1:0-13222 GCA_031552335.1 Bacteroidales bacterium
AAAGGCTACTATTACCTGCTTAGTTTCTATGGAGGCTTTAACTACAACAGAACATTCAATAAACATGGTGTCGGCGGAAACCTTCGTTATTACCAGGCCCAGACATTTGTCAGGGGAGACAATCCTCCTTACGGTAAACAAGGTATTAACGGAAAGGCATCTTATAATTTCGACAAACGGTATTTCGCAGATTTCAGGTTCTCTTATGTCGGTTCCGATGAATTTGCTCCGGGACATCGTTTCGGATTTTTCCCAGCCGTATCTGCCGGATGGTTATTGTCTAATGAAGATTTCCTGAAAAATAATAAAACATTGAATTTCCTGAAATTAAGAGCATCTTATGGCGAGGCCGGAAATTGTAAAACCCTGAGTATAGACCGCTATGCTTATCAATCACACTGGTATGGATACGACAGCGCCTGGGGTGGATATATTTTTGGCAGTGGTTTCGCATGGAGCGATGGTGCCTGGGAGGGCCGGATTGCCAATCCTGATCTGACCTGGGAAACTACAAGAAACTTCAATGTAGGTGTGGATCTGACTTTATTTGATAAGTTATCTTTTAATCTGGATGGGTTTTTACATAAACGCGACAACATCATCTTGGAAATGACAAGCTCTACTCCCGGTGATCTTGGAGCTTCGGCTCCTTATGTCAATGCCGGCGCTGTGACCAACAAAGGATTTGAAGTTACCGCCGTTTATAACGACCGGATCGGAAATGTGAACTTTTTTGTACAGGGAAATGTATCCCTTGCCCGGAATGAAATCACACAAACAGATGAATTGGATAACCTGCCGGAACACCTGAAACGTACAGGCCATTCAGTAACTCAGCCCAGAGGATTGCAGGCCATCGGTTATTATAAAAATCAGGACGATATCGATAATAGTCCTTACAATGCGTTGTACAAAGTTCGCCCGGGAGATATCAAATACAAGGATGTAAATGGAGATAATATCATCAATTCCCTGGATGAAACAGCTATAGGAAATCCGGAAGTTCCGGAATGGACAATGGGTTTATGTGCAGGGATGGATTACAAAGGAATCGATTTTTCATTTTTGATTTCTGCCTTCGCAGGTCGCTCTGTATACATGGATAATGCTGCCGCATGGATCCTGCAAAACAATGGAAATGCCACAAATCTGGCCTATGGAGCCTGGGAGGCTGGCGTAAGAGAAGACAATGCGACTTATCCGCGCCTGACAACAGAAGCTAATAAGAACAATTACCGCAGTTCGACTTTTTGGTTGAAAGACGGTAGTTTCCTTCGCCTGAACAATATTGAAATAGGTTATAGCTTACCCAAAAAATGGATGGATAAAATAAATATCAAAGGGGTTCGCATATATGCCAACGGACAAAATCTGCTGACATTGGATCATCTGGGCGATTACAACGTCGATCCGGAAGTGATCAATGCAGGTATTACAGGCTATCCCAGTGTGAGATCGTTTAATTTTGGTCTGAATGTAAAATTCTAATAAGTATATCATATGAAAATAAAATATATCATCAGGTTTGCTCTCCCTTCTGTCCTCTTGCTGACAGGAGCATGCAATATCCTTGACAAGGACATCGACACAAACCTTACCAAAGAAGACATATTCTCTGACGAAAGATATGCTGCCGGTTTTCTGAACAGTTCATACCGGGAAATTATCAATGGTTACGACCGTTTGGATAATGCCATGTTTGCCTGTGCATCGGATGAAGCGATTTGCTCAAATTCAGGTTCGGCCGTCCATGGATATAACTACGGGGCTATCAACCCATCTTACAATCCCGAAGAAAGTATCTGGGAAAGTATGTATACCGGTATCCGGAAAACAAACATGTTTTTGTCCGAATTGGATGGTATCATCAAATCGGCCGGTTTAATTGACGTATCCACCACCAGTCAGGCGAATTACAAACGTATGAAAGGAGAAGCTTATTTCCTCCGTGCATATTATCATTTTGAACTGGCCAAAAGATGGGGAAATATACAGTTGATCGATACTGTTCTGACAGAACAATCAGCCCGCAATATTCCACAAAGTACTTTTACTGAAGCGATCCGGTTTATTGTTGAAGACTGCGACAGTGCATTGATTTACCTACAGGATCCGTTAAAAACAACGATCGACAATGCAAACAAAGGAAGAGCCACTACGGTTTCCGCTATCGCTCTGCAATCCAGAGCATTGCTCTACCTTGCAAGTCCGTGGAATAATCCTGCCGATGATAAGTCTTTGTGGAAAGAAGCGGGCGATGCAGCTTGGGAATTGATTTCTACTGCCGGAACAAAGATCGGTCTCGACCCTGCGACATACACCGCCGGAATGAATAACCTGCTTTTCATTTCGGCTCCTTATAGCAAAGAAGTACTTTTTTCAACAGGCTACGACTTAATAAACACCATCGAAAAAAATAATATTCCGATCAGTTTCGGAGGACAAGGTTATACCAATCCCACACAAGAACTCATAGACTGTTTTGACATGCTCACCGGAAAATCATATGATCCGGAAAATCCGTATGCAAACCGCGACAGACGTTTCAATCTTTATTTCTATTTCAATGCACAAAAACCGATGACTACCAAAAAAGACTCGGTATTCACATATATAGGAGGAAAAGATGGAATGGGACGCTCTTCAACTGCTACAAAAACAGGATTCTACATGCGTAAATTCACCGATTTCAGTTTGAATCTGTCACAAGATCAAAAAAGCCGCCGTGCATGGATACACTTCAGATTTGCCGAAATCATCCTGAATTATTGTGAAGCCATGAATGAATACCTGGATGCCCCGGATAATACGATCTATCAGCAATTAAATAAATTAAGAGCCAGAGCCGGAGTCTATCAATATACCATCGGATCCATGAATAAAGAAGAAATGCGGGAAGCCATCCGGAAAGAACGCCGGGTAGAACTGGCTTTTGAAGAACATCGTTTCTGGGATGTACGCCGCTGGCTGGAAGGTGATAAATATTTCAACAAACCCATCCATGGCACAAAAATTGTAAAAAACAACGATGGCACTTACAGCTATGAAACAATAGAAGTGGAAAACAGAGTATATAATTCCAGGATGAACTGGTATCCTATCCCCTACAACGAAATGCTGAAAAGCCCGAAATTAAAACAAAATCCCGGATGGGAATAAATTCATATCGTTATGAAACAGATTATTAAGACACATAAATCCCCAATTGTCCGCCTAGCTTTGCCGCTTGTTTTTATCAGGAATTGTCCATTGTCAATTATCAATTATTTAACCCGTTTTACTCTGATAGCAGGCTTATTATTTGCAGTTATAGCCTGCAACGACGACCCCAATGATGCTTTTGACATGCGATCTCCTCAAGCAGTCATTCCAATAGACACATTGGAAGTCAACCGGGGTGAAACAGTTACGCTGAACGCCATTCTCTCTGATGAAAGCGGCATTCTATCTTACAAACTGGAATATGCGACCTGGAAAATAACAAACGAAGTGAGTCTCAGGGATGCCGGAATGCCTAAAACATATGACTTCTCGGCCGATATTGTTATTCCTTCGGATGCTGCAACGTCCTGGTTGGAAAATTATCAGAAACATGACGGATCTATTTTCAATGTTACACAGACATATCATAAAATCTCTCTGACCTTTTATGATGCAGTAAATAACAAGAATGTAATTTATTTTTATATTAAAATAATATCATAAGATATAGATTGAAAACCAACAAAGAAGATGAAGAAATTCATTTTCAATTCTCAACTTTCAACTTTTTTACGTATGAAAAAATATTGGTATCTCGTATTAGCCGCTTTTTTAAGTACTTCCATAGGAATGGCACAAAAGCAAACAATCGATTATGTAGACTGTTTCATCGGCACATCCAACTCTCGCTGGATGCTCGGGCCTTATGCTCAACGTCCTATGGGCATGGTTCAACTCGGACCTGACAACCAGGGATACCGTTGGATGGGTGGCTATGAATATGCCATCAACAGCGTTTCCGGGTTCAGTCACATCCATGCATGGACCATGGGAGGTTTGATGATTATGCCTACAACAGCCGACCTTGCATTGGGCAATCCCGGGCCGGATTCACCTTATAAAGGCGCTAATGCCGGATACCATTCCCGGATCTTAAAAGAAACAGAGAAAGCTTCACCCGGATATTATGAGGTAGATTTATATGATCATAACGTGAAGGCAGAAATTACTACTACCACTCATTGCGGATTTCAGCGTTATACATTCCCGGAATGTAAAGAGTCAAGGGTGTTGGTTGATTTGTTATTCCCTACCGAATGGGATTACGGATTTTCAGTCAAGGATGCAAAAATTACGCAGGTCAACAAACAGGAGATAGAAGGATATGCCGTTTGCCAATCCGGCAACTGGAGCGAATGGAATGACTGGGTACTCTATTTTGTAATCCGTTTCAACAAACCATTTGAACAACTCAATGGATGGAACAACGGAGAAGAAAAAGACAATATCACTGAAATCTCAGGAAACAATGATATTGGTGTATATCCTGTCTGGAATACAAAAGAAGGTGAAGTAATTATGGTACAAAGCGGACTTTCATTAGTAGGCATTGATGGAGCCAGAGCCAATATGAAAGCCGAACTGGATCCTTTCAACTGGGATTTCGATGCTTGTGTGAAAGATGCTCAGAATGAATGGAACACCTTGCTCTCAAAAATCAAAGTAGAAGGAGGCACAGAGAAAAACCGCACCAAATTTTATACAAATCTGTATCGCGCTTTCGCCGGAAAACAAACATGGAATGATGTAGATGGCAGATACCGGGATGCCTGTGAAAATATACAACAACTGAAACCCGGACAAAAAATGTATGGTGGTGATGCTTTCTGGAATTCTTACTGGAACCTCAACGGTTTGTGGTCGATCGCAACACCTGAAATCATCGATAACTGGGTAACTACACAATTAGAAATGTTCAAACATACCGGGTGGACATCCAAAGGTCCTGCCGGCATAGAATATTCCGGAATCATGGAAGGATCGCATGAGATTGCATTGATGGTAGCTGCATACCAGAAAGGAATCCGGAAAGATGGAACTGATATTTATCAGGCAGTCAAAAAAATGGTATCCGAACCGGGTGGAGAACATCCTTGTCAGGGACAGTGCGGACAAATAAACCTGGATGCTTATGTCCATTATGGATACATGCCTATGGAAATAGATGTTGTTTCTAAAACACTGGATTACTCCTATGACGATTATTGTGTGGCACAATTAGCGAAGGCCTTGAAAAATAAAAAGGATGCACAATATTTTGAAAAGCGTTCGATGAATTACAAAAACGTAATCCATCCGGAATATAAATTTGTTTGCCGACGTGATAAAGACGGAAACTGGGACCCTGAATTTGATGTATTTTCCAACAAAGGTTTTATTGAAGGAAACTCCTGGCAATATACCTGGTATGTTCCTCATGACATCAACGGATTATTGGACATCATAGGAAGAGATGCTGCCGCCAAACGGTTGGAAGATGGTTTTGAAAAATCCCGTAATTTCAATTTCGCCGCACACGTTTTTGACCGTACCATGGGTCAATCGGCTGAATTTTATATTAACCAGGGAAATGAAATAAATATGAGTTCTGCTTATATCTTCAACTATTTGGGTAAACCCTGGTTATGCCAGAAGTATACCCGGGAAATTTGCGACCGGTTCTATGGAGATTCTCCTTACCATGGTTGGGAAGGTGACGAAGATGAAGGACAAATGAGTGCCTGGTATGTCATGTCATCCATCGGACTTTTTGAAATGAACGGAGGAGTGACCGCTCATCCGGAATTTGATATTACCAGTCCGCTTTTTGACAAGATCACAATTTCTTTAGACAATCGTTATTATCCGGGAAAAGAATTCATCATTGAAACAAAAAATAATTCAGAAGAAAACTGCTATATCAAAACAGCATCTCTGAATGGAAAAAAACTAGAGAAACCCCGCCTGCCGTTCGAAGCAATCAGAAACGGAGGTATCCTCACACTTGAAATGACTAACGATCCCCAACAAGCTTGTTGGCAGCAAACAAAAAAATAAAAATGTCTTGATAGTTTTTAATTCAATGATTATTCGCCTCATAGGCCGTTGGCCTATGCTGTTGCTTCAAGGCCTCCGGACTTAAGAGGAAATATGCAGATGATCATTTAAAAATTTTTAATCGATTTATCATGTGGAAAATAACTAAGAATAATCAAATCTTTACTATCATCACCAGCTTGTTGTTGATGGGTTTTAATCCTTTAACACAAGCCCAATCCAACCTGTTTACGGGAACGCAGAACAGGGTGGTGGTTTTAGCCCGTTTCAACGGAGATCCGGAGATTGATACTCCGAGAGAACATTTCGAAGAGATGTTTAATGGAGAAGCAAACTCTCTCAAATCTTATTTCAAAGCCATCTCAAATGACCGGCTGACGGTCAACTCCCTGATGTATCCGTCACAATCATCAACCGACCAATCGTATGAATTGAAATATTGTTATTACTGCTACGACAATACATGGAAGGGATCATATTCTAATTGTAAAGGGACTGATATTACTTCCTTATTTGATATCAATATCGGTTTTATTATCAAGGAATTGGCTACACAATTAGAAGCATCCGGAGAATTACCCGAAGCTTCTCAATTAGATGCTGACAATGACGGATATGTCGACAATTTTGTCATCGTATTCCGCGGCGCTGCACGTGGAGAAGGCAAAGGTGTTTACTCTCCGCAAACAGGAAATATTTCTTCCACATTTACAGATACCAACGGGTCTATTCAGATCAAAGGTAAAACCATTGGCAGCTATACTATTGCCTTCGAACGTAATTCATTGGATACACACGGACGGCTGATGCTAAAATATATGGGATTTCCCGTCCAATATAGGAATATGGGCACTTTGCCGAGATCTGTAGGTCCCTGGGATCCGATGGATGGTCCTCTTCTTTCCTATCCTTTGGTCTATAATCGTGTAAAATATACCAACGGGAACTGGATTCCGGATATTCCTAAAATTACGGAACCGGGAGAATATACACTTTCGTCGGCTGATCATGCAGAGAATAATGCCTACAAACTGTCATCTTCTGATCCTAAACAATTCTGGATTTTGGAATACCGGGATAAAACAGCAACCTGGGACAAAGCCCTGACAGAATCAGGCCTGATTATTTACCGGATAAACACCAACTATACCGGTTCTGTAACAGCCAATCCTGAAGCATATTTATATCGCAAAGACGGAACTTCCACGGTTGCCGGAGATATCCTGAATGCTCCTTTCTCTGATTATAATGGTCGTACCTCTTTTAATGCAAATTCCAATCCAAAGCCATTTTTAAGTGACGGAACTGTCTTTCAGGAAATTGACATCTCCAACATCCGATTCCAGGGTGATCAAATGCACTTTCAAATCAATAGTGTTTATACAGACATTAAAACACTCCATAACAACGATTGGAAAATATCTGTCAACCCGGAAAGTCATACCATTCAATGGAACGGAGAGGGTATGGAAGAATTATCCGTATTCGATCTTTCCGGTCGTCTTCAGGGAAAATTCTCCATGAAAAATACCAATCAATTAGAGCTCCCGAATTGGCAGGGAGGAATATATACCGGGAAAATCAAAGGAAATTCCGGAGAATTAACATTAAAATTCATTCTAAAATAAACCAAAATGAACAACTTATCTATATCATATAAAAGACAAGCACAACAACCGGAAAAACGCCATTATCAATTGTCTATTATTCTACTTTTGTTGTGCTTCTCTATAGGTCTATCGAAAGGGGCAAATATCATTCCGAATGTAAAAATTCAGTCCTCTACCAGTTCTGTATCAGGAATGCCTGCAGTTAATGCTGTAAATGGCTCCGGAATGTCGGCTGTTTCACTTACAGGAACACATGACAACTCTTCAACAGGAAATACCATGTGGAGTTCCAATTACCAATGGTCGGAAATCTCCATTACATTCGACCTGGGACTTTCATACAACATTAAAAACATCTATGTATGGAATTTTAACCAGTCAGGCAATACCAATAAAGGAATGAAAAATGTAAAAATCCAGTATTCCGACAATAATTCCACATGGACCAATGTCTCTGCTCCTACCAACCCCGGATATACGGTAAATAACAACTATCCTTTCCAGTTAGCACAAGCTACCGGCAATGACGGACTGGCAGCTACCAATCTCAATGATGGAAACAACACTCCCATTTCTGTCAATGTCAATGCCCGGTATATCCGTATCATCTCTGCCCAAATGGCAACTGCTGATGCCGGGAACTGGGGTGGAAATGCCAGCGGATTAAGTGAAATACTTTTTACCACTGATGATGAAATTGCCGATGGCTACAAAGTCGAAATCGATGCCAATGATGCAATCAATACCTGCGGAAATTTAGTATTCGGAGGATGCCAGATCCCATCATACGCTCAGTCACAAACAATCTTGCCATTATTTATTGATGCGGGAATGAATACCATCCGTTCGGATTTCTGGTTTGAATCTATTGTTCCCGCTATCTCTTCATTAGATGATTATTACAACAATGTAAATGATTGCCAGAATCCGGATAAATGGAATTATACCAATGTCGAATTGATGGTACTGGCTAAAAAAGCCGGAATGAAAACCATGATGATCATCTCCTATTGTCCGGCCTGGCTGGCTTATAACGGAAAAACCAGCGGAATGCCTAAAGATATGGATGTGTACACAGATATTCTGAGAAAAGTATATTCCAGATACCATCAATATATCGATTATATGGAATTCTATAATGAACCGGGATATTTTTTCAGCATAGAAAACAGTCCGTATACTTCTGTAGGAAAAGCATTGGCCGATATGTATATTCCTTGTTATGAAGTCGTACAATCCATTTCTCCCGGCAAACCGATGGGAGGATTGTCGGTTGTCACACATTCCGACGGAGGAGTAGGAGGAATCACTAACCAGGATTTTTTCAGCGATCCCCGAATCAACACTTCTAATTTCAATTTCTATTCTCACCATGTATACAGTGATTATGGAATTGAAACATCTAAAGAAACTGTTTCCCGTGTAAAAAACGAATTGGCTAAATTCGGATTCGGCAGTCTGCCTGTATGGTTTACGGAGTGGAGCAGTTCTATCAACAACAAAGCAGATTCAGTCACTTATACCGGTACCAAATCGCATACTTTTGTTGGAAAGTGTCTCATCAATTGGATGCGGGACGGACTGACCGGAGCTCATCACTGGAACTACCTGCAGGCCATCGCTATTAATGGCAGTGAAGCAGGAGCCAATACCGACGCACATGGAATGTATGCCTGGGATGCAGCTTCCAAGACAGGCTACCTCCTGCCCAAAGCATTTGTATTCAAAATGATGTCCCGATCTCTGGGACTGGGAAAAGGAGAGAACAATATTTTAAGAATAAATAACACTGCCGATGATTTAGTGAATATGGCTGCTTTTACCAATAGTGAAGGTGTCAATTCTGTTATTGCTGTAAATGAAGGTGTTGAACCTGTTCGTATAGAGATTTATATAAACGGATTAACCGGAATCTCCAAAGTAGAACAATATACTGTCACTTATACTGAAAAAGGAGAAACTCCTTCTTTACCTATATTTGAGTCGGAAGATATTACCCGCATAGCCCTTGACATTCCGGCTTCATCGGTGGTAGGTGTTAAATTTATCAGATAACAGGAAATTGTTACCTGATTGAGAGTGATTGTTACAGGATTGAATAAGGTTCAAAAAAAATACATCTTATTTTGTGACTTCAAATAGAGTTAATTATGAATTTAAAATTTGTCTTATGAAAAGATTATTCTTTACATTTTTGTGGATGCTATGTGCTTCTATGTTTATCAGCACTCAGGCTGCTGATACATTTATTGCCGGTTTTGAAGCAGGTGAAACCGGATATGATACCGAAGGTTGGTATACCGGCTATACAATGGAAATCGTGGACAACACGGATGCTTCCGGGATCAACAATTCGGATAAATGTTTAATGGCAACTATTACAGCTGCGAATCCAGATCGCTGGGGATTATGGGTACATGTAAATCTGACTACTCCTGTTACTATTACTGCAGATAACCGTTATTTCAAGGTTATGGTAAAACGGAGTCCTAACAATACTTCGATGGCACTCAGTGTGGATGAAGAGCCATGGGGTATGAATTATTATTTGGGACAAGCTAAACCCAATGTCTCCGGAATTTGGAAAGACATCGTATTCGACCTGTTTAGTAGTGATCTTGAAAAAACCTGTGAAAACAAACAAGTACAAAAGTTTGCCATATGTCTCGGAACATGGGATGGATGCGAAGCCGGAGTATCTATGTTAGACAATATTGTCTTAAGCGATAACAACAAACCAAGAGGCGCCAATGAAGTAAATCCAGGTTTATTGGCCAATTTTGATAATGAAACATTAACAACCCAAAATTGGGCCGGTTTTTCAGTACAATCAGCACAGGCTTCTTATCAAATTGGAAATAATACGGTAAAATCTGATGTAAATCCAAGTGATAAGTCTCTGATATACAACAAACCTGCCAATACAACCTGGTGGCATGCTTTGATCTGTAGTGTAAAAGATATTATTCCCGTAACATATCCGAAAATTTATTTCCATACAATGATGTATATTCCGGATGCTACACCAACTACTATTCTCGTTTTATCTCCTTCCGGCAAAGAAAAAAAGGAAACTATTTATCCTATGGACGGAGAAGGTTGGTATGATTATGTAGTGGATGTTTCTGAATTATCTTACATCAGTCAGGTATCTTTCCGTTTCAACCAAACTCAGGAAGATAACTGGGAAAATCTGGCAGAAACATATTATGTAGACGATTTTGTGTTGAATGATAATCCTGATGCTCGTGAAACAATTACTACTGGTATTGATAAAAATACGGTAGGTAATGTATCTGTTTATGCAAAAGATGGTCATGCTTATATTTCAGCTCCGGATTTGAAATCGGCTACGATTTATGCGGCCAACGGACAAGTGATTGCTAAACAAACAGCTTCAGGATCTACTATTGAATGTCCTTTATTAAAAGGGATCTATATTGTTAAGGTTGAAAGTGGAGATGGTAGGGTTTCTGGTTATAAATTGTTTGTGAAGTAACTTGATTCCTTGTTACTTTTTTTGCTGCGCCAAAAAAAGTAACCAAAAAAAGGCGCTTTTGTCAAAATGAACTTGCTCAATCGCCTGCGGCTCTTTCGCTTCGGACAGCATTTTGACAATAAGGAAAGAACCCCCTACCCCCTTATTTAAGGGGGATGTCCGGGCGTAAAGCCCGGGCGGATTTGGGGGGTTTATGCTCTATGTTCTTCACTTTATTCTATTCTATTTAGTTTTAATTGTAATCTAATATCGATATTGAAATGAAAAAAAATCTATTTTTACTATTATTGGCATTTGTATTGCCGCTTTTTTCTGTGTCCATATTTGCAGAGGACATAAATACTCCTCTATTCGCTACTTTTGAGGATGGAAATACTGCTCCTTTTATCCTGAATGCCGAAGGGGAGGGAAGTGACATGAAAACACAAAGTATTACTGATAATCCCCTGAAAGAAATCAATACCTCATCTAAAGCCATTAAACTGGAAGCTCCTGCAGGAGTTGACTGGTGGCACAAAACTTATCTGAAGATTCAGGACGGAACGGCTATTGTTCCGGCATCTGAAAATCATAAATATTTGCATATCTTTATGATGAGTCCCACGGGAACTTCCGGGATAGAAGTAGGTGTATACAGTGCTGATGGCACAATGATTTATCAAAGTGCAAGTATTAATTGGGATAGTGCAAGTGGATGGAAGGATGTTGTGCTTGATCTTTCTGATTCAGGAGACAAACCCGGTATCGCCGGGAATAACATTGGTGGCATTTGGATCCGGCCGTTTGGTGCTGCTGCTGGGAAGATTTATTATTTTGATCAGTTTGAATTGAGTGCTAGTAACACCCCCAGACTTCCTTCTGATATTACTACTCCGTTATTCGGTACTTTTGAAGATGGTACACCTTCTCCTTTCGTGTTAAATGCTAACAGCGATTACAGTAATATAAAAACGCAAACGATTACTGATAATCCATTAAAAGAAATCAATACTACGGATAAAGCAATCCAACTGACAATTGAAGAGGGTATTGACTGGTGGCATAAGACCTATCTGAAGGTTCAGGATGGAACAGCTGTTGTACCAGCATCTGAAGATCATAAGTATTTGCATATCTTTATGATGAGTCCCACAGGAACTGTTGGAATTGAGGTTGGAGTATTAAATACTGCCGGTACAACAATTTATCAAAGTGCAAGTCTTAACTGGGATAGTGCAGATGGATGGAAAGATATTGTACTGGATCTTTCTGATTCGGGAGATAAGCCTGGTATTGCTGGGAATAATATTGGTGGCATCTGGATGCGTCCGTTCGGCGCTTCTGTTGGAAAAATATATTATTTCGACCAGTTTGAATTGAGTGCTAGTGCTGATCCCAGACTTCCTTCAAATATAACGACTCCGCTTTTCGCTACATTCAATGATGGTAACGCTTATCCTTTCGTGCTGAATGCCGAGGGGCCCGGAAGCGAAATGAAAGTTCAAAGTATTGTAGATAATCCGCTTAAAACATTGAACACTACTGATAAGTGTATCTTATTGGATGTTCCCGCCAATGCTGAATGGTGGCATAAAACTTATCTGAAAGTAGAAAATGGCACTACTATTTTACCTGCATCTCCTGATCACAAATACCTGCATTTCTATGCCATGTGTCCTGCCGGTTTTTCAGGTGCTGAAATCGGTGTTTACAATACCGCAGGAGAAATGATTTATCAAAAAGGGATAAATTTTGGTGGTGTATATAAATGGAAAGATGTGATTTTCGATCTTTCTACTGATCTTGGAGAAAATGCGGGAATCGTCGGGAATAATATCGGAGGTATCTGGATACGTCCTTATGTCCCGGCAGGTAATCCTTGTTATTTCGACGAGTTTGAATTGAGTGATAGTCCTGATTTTCGTATAAAAACATTCTGGGGGAATCCTACTTTGGTTACTTTTGAAGAAAACAGCAGTACTCCTTTCTCTTTTGCTATTGACGGAGGCACACTGGATCCTGTTAAGGAAAATCCGGATACTGAAGGAATTAACAA
>JAVBMQ010000055.1:0-5624 GCA_031552335.1 Bacteroidales bacterium
ATCAACGCTTAATCCAAAAACTTTTGAGAAACGAGTATTGACTTTTAAGGCATTAACCCCATCGGTAAACATTTCGTCTAAGCCATCGACTGCGGTTGTGATAATAGTCAATCCAAACATGGACATTTCAATGGCGACATAACTGCATTGTTCCTGTAGAGAAGCGATGATACCGATATCGCTATTCATATAATAACTCTGCAATTCTTCAAAGGAAATTCTCCCCAAAAGGTTTACTTGTAAATCTTTGTATTCATCTGTAATTTGTTTATAAGTACTGTAACTATAATTTCCTGCAGCAATCAAACACACTTGGTAACCTCGCTCTCGGACTTTCCTTAAAGCTTGCAAAATATATAGTATACCTTTACTTTCAATTAATGCTCCTACAAATAGGCACTGAAATGTATTGGAATGACTTTTTCTATTGCATTCAATGTTGTTCCCCAAATCATTGATACCGTTGCTAATAATCCTTATACGTTCATTTGGCACATCCATTATTCTCTGCAGGAACTGTTTGGCGCATTGCGTGACACAAATAATTTGATCCGGAGTTGTATAAGATTCCCATTCACAATTATTGGTAAAAAACAACTCTTTCCTATTATCAGTATCTTTACTCGAATAATACACCGAGTACAAATGATTAAACCTTTTCTCGTTTTTATTGTATTCGTCTTTCCATGGAATACAATGCAAATGAGTAATGATTTTGCATGGAAGTTGACTGTCAATATAGGATGCTAATGCGATCAGGTTTAAAGTGTGAATATGGATGATGCGGTTGAGTTTGTTTTCGAACAAATGGCGGATCAAAGAAAAAACTTGTTCGTTGTATTTTTGAAACCAATATCGTTCGGAGATAATTTCTTTTATCTGCTGAGGTAATGGCACTACCACTTCTGTATAGTTTTCTGTTTCTTTTTCCCGGTAAAACAAAACAGAACGGCCGGCAAGCAATTTTATGTGATAGACATGAATGTTTTTGTCCCTTTTGAGGTAATGTGTCATAATGGATAAATAACGATTTACGCCGGAAGTATTATCTTCAAACGATAAGTCCATTAAATAGACATTAATATCATTCATTTCGACATCTGTTTAAATAAAAATATATTGAAATCTTTTATAATCCTGTTGTGTATATAGATTTTCTGCGTATATCCAATATAGCAGTAAACGTGCGATCCCCGCTTCATAACCTATTATAGATTGAGTCAATGGTATCATTCGCGCGATTTGCTTTTCATACATTGAATCGTCACAATCGAACAAGGCGCTTTCTAACTGTTCAATTTGCGTTTTATATATTGATTCTTTTTGTTTTAACAGGTATAATAAATTAACTCGTTGATCAAGCGTTTGAATGTCCGGATATGTGTTTTGAACGGCATACTCCTGTATCATCTTTCCAAAAGAGTGTAGTTTTTTGTTGTTAGGTACAAATTTTTCAATATAAAATCCCGTTGCGAAACGGTTGGGTATTCTCCCTTGTTGATATAATGCTACATAATATTCCAAAGTGCTCAGAGGGATTGTATAATCATCTACTAAAGAGGATGCTTTCAAATAATGCTCAAATGAACTTTCCCATTTTTGAATATCAGAAGTAGTACGAGTGGTTTGCATTCGATTAAATTGATGTTCCAAAGAAAGAACAGATCCATCTAATATTTCAACAGCTAACTGACGAGTAGCGCTTTCTTTTTTTAGCTTCCAAAGAAGTGATAGAAATGGAATAAAATCAAGATATACTTCAGAATAAGGACTGAGAGCTCGAATGGCGCTTAATAAACGCTCTGTGTCTTCTTTGAATAATTCATCAAAATCAGCTTCAATCAATCTGTTTTCAATTAAATACAACAAAACAAAACCTATTTCCATAGGTTTTACCTTTTTGCCTTTTTGCCGTAATGCCAATACTTCTTGCAGTAAATTAAATGCCGTATCTTCTACCAATTCATCGTTCACGCATTTCGCTACTTCAAATAAACACAAAGACAAGCCTAATTTCCCAGTATTTAGATTGATAGAGTCAATAGCTCCTGCATTTAGTAGCACGGCCTCAAGCAGTTTCTTGATAATCAATGAATATGAACAGAGATGTTTACTCATTTGATGAAACTATTCCTTTAATTCTTCTAAAAGTTTATTGATATCAAGAATATTCTCCAGATACTTATCCAATTCATAATCATAATATTTTCCCTCATCGCGAATAGCTTTTGTGTCCCTTATAAATACCAATGCATCAAAATGAAAAGGGATATGGCAATAACGGAAAGGAATTATATCACAACGGGCTCTTGTGAACAAATTTAATCCTAAAATGCCATCTGGTAATTGATCGGAAGGATAATAAAAATAAGGAACCTCACTATCCTTGGCTGCTTGCTCAAAAGAAAAAGGAAACGGAGGTTTCCATTCTACAGAATAGCCATTGTCCTCATAGCGAGAAGGGTTATCCATACGACAAGTCCTTTCTCCTATTTGAAAGCTTATAGCGTGATATTGCTTGCCATATTCTTGAACTAAATAGCTTCCCAAACGGTCGAATTTGCATCTTGAAACCTCAACCTCATCCAAATCGCTTATGGGAAAACACTTATTTATTCGTGCAGAAGGAGCCATTATAACCGCTTTTTCGGTAGAAGGCAGGTAAATGTCAACGGCCTGCTTAATTCGCCGGGTCTGGTCAGAGACGTAATCGGGAGGGCCACCAAATGCACCCTTAAGAGTACGATTACGATACTTCCATTCTTCTATCAGTGACAGCAAGTAGCACAAATCCTTTTCGTTCAAAGAACCGGGAATTTTCGATTGCAGAATATGTTCTTTGAAATTTGAGAAACTGTTTTTGACAGATCTATCTTTTGATGCATTGAGATAATAAACAGAATCTTGCCTGTTGGTTGCGAACTTCAATAAATAATCTGCCAGACAAGTCCGTTGATCCAATGAACCACAGTCGATTATACCGACTACCCGTACCGGATCGCTTACTGTTGCGTTATACTGCCTGATCCACTTTAGAAATTCAAAAAAAACTGTTGGGTTGCGTAAACTTCGATTTACTTCTTCGATCAACTTATTCTCATCTATGTCCACCTGCTTTCCCTGAAGATACAAGTTCCAACGCAGGCACAGCTCCTGAGGCAATTCCAGAAAAATCAGCTTGCAATTTTCCGACGTAATCAAGTATTTCGTAAATTGTATTTGAGCGTCCAAAATATCTTGAACTCCGGAGATAGGTTCGCCTAATGAAATGATCTTTTTATCTTTCCAGTCCTTTATTCCAAACAGGGATGCACCGTTTTTTTTGGAAAGCGGAACAATCGCTTGGGGATTGAGTTGCGTGTCATCTTTATGTACAAGGGAATCAATCGGAAGAGTATTCAAGTTTTGATTCCCAAGACGGATACTAAGCTTGTTCAGGTAAATACTTCGCCCATCGTTCGCGGCATCATACACTTTTCCAAAATCAGTATGAAAATCTCGTTTGTGGCGAATGATAATGTTGACTGCTCGTGCTTCTTCCCTGCATAATGAGAGAGAGTAATCTGTCCATTGGTTGGAGGGATGTATAATAACCGAATCGACATGCAGCGCATTTTCTTCTTTATCAAGGAAAATAACAACAAACCGCAATGAGTCTATTTCGCTTTTACAATTCAATGTTACAGTACAACTTTCTTTTTTTTCTGCATTTACTGGTAATACAACCGTTCGAGACCAAGAAAAGGCCCAATCGTCTAAAAGTCTTTTATATTTCAGTCGCAAAGGATAAAAACCTTCTTCAGTTAGCTGTGTGCTATCAATACTAACCAGATAAGGAGTGGAACTCTGAAAATAGCTTGTTGCTTGAAATTGTAAGTCATAGGCTTCTTCTATGCTTTGGGCGAAAGATTTCGGGATAGCAAATCCCCAAAAGCATATCAGGAGAAAAAAGATATACCGGCACACTTGTTTGTTCATAGTTATATGCAATGTTTATTCCAACTCACACTTAATCAGACAAACATATATAAAAATCCTGAATTAAGAATGTGTTCAACAAAAAATATCACTCCAGCAAAAACTTTACCGGATGATACAATTTATTCTTTTGGTTTATTTCCTTGATACTTTTGAATTCTGGTCGGTATCTCATTGTTATCCCTTCAAAAGGAAGTCCTCCGTTTAATCCATCTGAAAGATACCATTTATTTTTTCTGTCGGATGGTACAAATATGCCACTTCCTCCAAAGTCAGCGATTGTATAGCCCAAAAAATTCAGGATAGTAGGGATTAATACTTCGTGATGACCGGCATTCCCTTTTAATAGACACTCATCTATACATGCCAATGCATTTTTTGAAATTCGATAAATGGGATTAAAAGAACGAAAATAACCTTTTACTGGTATTTTCATCGTTTTTAGTATCAATGATTTCCACCAATACCAGGATGGTTCTTCCGAGAATTTTCGGATATGAGAAGTCAAGAAGTCTGCCTGTATCTGATTTTCTGCTTCAAAAAAGTCATTCCAGTTACCGGAAAAATGCACATCATATTCAATGTTCCAATAGTAATCATATTCGGGATGATCTTTGTAAAATTGTAAAACAGGAAAATGATTGCTTCCGGGGATAATGTTATCATCTATGGCATAGTATTCTAATGCATTTAAACTGTCCATGTTAAATGTATAATACCGGATGTATTGGGGTAAATTTAAATTCTCCCATTCTTCTTCATGATGTATTAAGAGAAATAAATCCCCATTGGATGGGATTGATTGTTGTAAAAGATCGTATTGTTGTAGAACAAAATTATTTATTTGATGGGTTGCTAATAAAAATGCGTATCTGAATTCAGATGTTTGTTTATTAACCTTATCTTGTGTTTCGGTTGTTAAAATTTCATTTTTTAATTTATATTTCACCCTATAATCAATAAAGTCATTAAACTTACGGGCAAATAAAGCATTCGATTGTTTCAGCTTATCAAAATCTTCTATTCGTAAACATTTAGGATGTTCCGGTCCACTGTCCCAATCGATATAACGTAAATTAGTGTTTTCAATGGTATCTTTGAATTTCGAATGCATTAACAGGGTTTGAAAAAACATTTCATCCGGGATCAAGGTGGTTTTGTAGAAATTATAAAGGATGTTATCCGGGTTACATGTGTTAGCTAAATATAAGATGCATTCGTATGTTAAAGACCACCATTGAGGGCCTCCATAGGAACTATATCCATCAGGAAAGGAAATAGATTTTCCTTCCATTCTTTGATTTTTTACTTGTAATACAGCTTCTTGCACTCCTATTTCATCAATCATCCATTTATAATAAATTCGATCTAATCCTCCATCACCAAACCAATGTTGATGTGGAAGGGGAAAATAATCAATGAAATTTATATTTTTTTTTCGTTCAAAAAAATCTTTTATATATTCATTGGTTTTTATGGGGAAGTCCTGACCACTGATTAAATGAATATATTCACAGTAAATATTCTTTTCAATAAAATCCTGAATTAAATGCAAAGTTGCAATAACCTGATTAAACCCTCCCCAACTCACATTTACTCTATTATTGCAAAAAAACACATTCTCCGGAACTAGATACTTTTGTTTT
>JAVBMQ010000162.1:0-12298 GCA_031552335.1 Bacteroidales bacterium
GTATCGTGAGAATGTCGTTTCAGTTTGATGATGACCCTGTAGATGGCAGGATTTATGACAAAGATTTTCGGGATAAATTTCAACAGTTTCCCGAAATAGAACAAGTTGCCAGAATGATTAAGGTGCATACAGGTGTATTGACATATCAGAATAAACCACAGGTAATCAATGATTTTTATTTTGTCAGTTCTAGTTTTCTCAATGTTTTTACTGTTCCTTTGGTTGCAGGCGATAAAAATAAGCTCCTGCAAACAAATGGTCAGGTATTGATCAGTGAACGCTTGGCACGAAGCTTGTTTGGAAATACGGATCAGGCAATCGGTGAGAAATTTCTTTTAACGGGAAGAATGTTTAGTGATACTTCGCTTGTTGTTTCCGGTGTATTCAAAGATATACCGGAAACTTCTCATTTTCAGACCGATTTATTGTTGTATAGTCCGGAATCCGAAGATTTCTGGTCATACAATTATTTGTTATTGAAAGATCCTGTTTCTCATCTTTCAGCTTTGGAACAAAAAATAGAGCAAATGTTGATAGATAATGCTTATTCGGAGAGAAAGGTGCGAGTCCGTTTAATGCCTCTTACCGATATCCATCTGCATAGCCATCAGCTTCGGAAGATGAGACCCAACGGGAATATCAATTATATTTACTTGATTGCCGGTGCCAATATATTATTATTGGTGATTGTATTGTTTAATTTATGGCTGAATAGTCGGTTGATATTCTCTTTTAACAGAAGATATTATCAGTTGCTAAGGATGAATGGCGCCTCTAACCTGGTGGTGTTGAAGGATGAATTTTTACTGGCTTTGTTGTTAGGTGGAATTTCTGTTTTATTGGGAATTTTTCTGGTATTTCCAGCATCCTCTTTAGGAAATCTTCCACTTTATTCCGGAATGTCCATGAAGAACTGAAACCCATCCGTTTTTCCTATACCGGAATGAAATATATGTTGACTGCTCAATATGCAATTGTAATGATTGTTGTTATTCTTACAATTGCCATCACCAAGCAGATGTATATGGTAAAAAGTATTCAGCTAGGCGGGAATAATCCGAATATTTTAGTATTAAAAGAACAGTCGGAGCCTGTAAAGGAACGCTATGATATATTGAAAAGTGAATTGATGAAACACATAGAAATCAAATCTGTAACGTCTTCTTTCCAGATACCGGGAGACGCCATACGGGATGGGATAGCTGTGAGTCGTGCAGAACATGTGGATTGGAAAATGATGCCGGTAATGGTTGTTGGTGAAGATTTCTTTCCATTTTTTAATATTCATCCCCAGACAGGAAAAATATTTTCTCCCAGCAAATTCTCTTACCAGGAAGATTTCATTGTCCTGGCAAAGCTGGCGTTCGGCTGTGGCAAATCCAGTGGAGTCGTTAAAGACAGAATAGACAATAATAATAAAGTAATAGATAAGAAGAGTTCTTTGATAGATTGGCTTACATGTAAAATAAAAAACAGGATACTTGTTGTATTTGAATAAATTCATTTTCTTTGTAATACAAAACTTTAATTATGAAGCATATGAGTTCAAACAAAAAAGACAGTATCCAAGTGTTTAATGAGAAACAAATTCGTTCGGTTTGGGATGATGAACAGGGAAAATGGTATTTTTCTGTAGTTGATGTTATTGGTGTGTTGACAGATAGCATCAATCCAAATAACTATTGGAAGGTATTGAAGAATCGATTGAAGAAAGAAGGAAATGAGTTGGTTACAATTTGTAACCAACTAAAATTAATCTCATCTGACGGAAAATATTATAAAACAGATGTGGGTGATATTGAACAGATTTTTCGTTTGATCCAATCGATTCCTTCTCCCAAAGCAGAGCCTTTTAAATTGTGGTTGGCGCAAATTGGACGTGAGAGATTGGAAGAAATAGAGGATCCTGAACGCAGTATTGACCGTGCAATGGAATATTATCTGAAAAAAGGTTATTCCAAATCCTGGATCAATCAACGCCTGAAGAGTATCGAAGTCCGAAAAGAATTAACAGATGAATGGGAAAACCGAGGGGTAAATAAAGGTCATGAATTTGCTATATTAACAGATGTTATAACAAAAGCATGGTCTGGTTTAACTACTAAAGAGTATAAAAACCATAAAAATCTGAAAAAAGAAAATCTGAGAGATCACATGACGAATCTTGAATTGGTACTGAATATGCTTGCAGAAGCAACCACTACAGAGATATCTAAACACCGCGAACCTGAAACTTTTGAGGAAAATCAGAAAGTTGCTCAAGAAGGAGGGGATGTTGCCGGAAATACCAGAAAAGAAATTGAAGAGAAAACAGGCAAACCGATAGTTTCAACACTAAATGCTAAACAATTCAAATCATTGGATTCTTCTTTGGAAACAGATGAATAGATGATTCCCAAAAAAATAAATAAAACGTGTAAGCCAATTTTCAAAAACGGTTTACACGTTTTAATTTATAGAAATATGTTTATACATTATTTGAAAATCGCATGCAGAAACCTGCTGAAATATAAGAATCAGAATCTGATTGGAGTCCTGGGACTTGCAATGGGACTGGTCTGTTTTACATTGTGCTGCTATATTCCCCGGTTTTTAGATTCCAGAGATCAACTTTATTCTCATTCCGACAGAGTTTGTTACGTTTTTTATTCCGGAGAAAACCCTTCTATAGATATGCGAAAAAAATTGCAAAACCGTTTTCCGAAGGAAATAGAGCAGACAACTTATGTGTTTCCAGCCGGAAAGATAGATGTGATTCTGGAAGATAATGATAAAAATAACGAATATGAGTGCTACTTGTCAGAATGTGATACTTCTGTATTTTCCTTTTTTTCGTTGAAATATATTGCCGGAGATGTCAGAAATGCAACACATACAATCAATAGTGCGGTATTGTTTGAAAGCTTTGCGAAGACGATAGGGAAACCGGAAAATTTGGTTGGACAGACGGTTTTGTTAAATAGGAAAATGAAAAATGGGAATGGGAAAATGTTTTATATCACCGGCATCGTAGAAGATCCTCCTCTCAATTCTTTTCAGGGACGCTATGGTATTTGTAACGGAATTATATTGAATGCAATCGACGGATATTTTCATTATGCGAAAGACGATCCTATCCTCTATGATGTGGATATTATCCCTTCGTATGTAATGCTTAGAAAAGGGGTCGATGCCGCGGACTTACAACAAAAATTGGATGCAATGGCTTTTTCGGAAGAAGAAGGAGAAAGTTATCAGGTGAAAAAGAACCCGAATTCTCTCCGGAATGTAGGAAAAGTCCCTCAGATGACACTTATTGTGATCGTTGGGTTCTTAATTTTGCTTACCGGACTACTGAACTATATTTCTTTTTTGTTCGCCCAATTTTATAATCGTCTGGGAGGATATGCTATCCGAAAGGTCAATGGGTCCGAATGGAAAAATCTTTTCCTGATGATTTTTACTGAATTTGTGATTGTTTGGTTGTTTGCAGCCCTTTTGAGTTTCCCATTGCTGAATGGAACTGCTTCGTTTTTTGATATGTTGAGACCACACAAAGTCTCTTTTGATGCGGGCATGATTTATCCGCAATTAATGGAATATGTCTTATGGGGAATCCCGTGTATTGCATTGTTGTGTGTTTTTCCTGCGATGAGTATCGAAAAGTTAAGTATTAAAACTGTCTTATTGGGTTTATCAGGTAGTGGAAATAAGGCAAAAATGAGGGATGTTTTTTTGTTTATACAAATGTTTATTTTCTTGGGATTAATGTCTGCTACCATAATGGTTTATATGCAAATAAATCATTCGTATGCAAGCATGTTTACTTCAATGACATCCAAGGAAAAAGAGAATGTATTCGTTATTGATTGTTCTTCAAAAAAACGGTTAATGGATAATAAAGAGGCGTTGCTTCAATATATCCGTTCTTCTTCATTAGTAGAAAAGGCAACTTATACATACACGGATTTTTATCGGTCGTATTCGTCGGAAATTGACCCGGGAACAGGTATTGCTTCTCTTCCTCAAGCTGTGCAGCAGTATGTTTCTCCGGATTTCCCTGATTTTTTTAATGTAAAGCTCATTTCCGGAAAATTTTTTGAAAATAATTTGGATCCTGGTCTTGCTGTTGTCGATGAAAATTTTGCCGCTTTATATGGAGGAGAAAGTCCGGTAGGTAAATCTTTTCAATGTGAATCGATGGGCCAAAGTTATACCATTATAGGGGTTGTACAGAATCTGCATTATTATGGACAAACAGCAGGCGAAAATTTCCCGGTATATTACGTATCGGGCGATAGTCCCTGGAAGGATCATTATATCTATGTCAAGCCAATGCCCGGAAAAACAGAAGAGGCGAGAAAATATCTGGAGCATGCAGTCCGGGAGTTTTTGCCACCTACTATTCCTTTTGATATACAGACACTGGCTTCTCTGATCAAGCAGAGAGAATTTGGTAGAGAAACAGTTTTGTTCTCTTTTGGAAGTGCCTTCGGAATAGTAGCTCTTGTTGTTTGCCTGTTGAGTTTATATGCTTCGGTTACAGTTCATACGGAACGCAGACGAAAAGAGGTTGCTATTCGTAAAATAAATGGAGCTGCAACCATAAACATTCTTTTTCTATTTCTCCGAAAATATATTATTTTACTGACAGGAGCGGCTTTACTGGCTTTTCCTTTGATTCAATTTGTCGGAAGTCGCTGGTCAGAGTATTATGTCAACCACATCCCATTGAATAATTTTTACTTTTTAAGTATTTATGCGGTAGCTTTATTGTTGGTGCTTATAACGGTTATTTTCCGGATATTAAAAGTAGCTAGGGAAAACCCGGTCGATTCGTTAAAAACAGATTAAAATGAAATGAATAAACTCTGTGTTACTCCGTGAAATAGCTCCGTGTAACTCTGTGTTGAAAAATAAACTTAAAAACTATAAATCATGATCAAAACAATCAATCTTCAGAAAATCTTCCGTACGGAAGAAGTAGAAACTTGGGCATTGAATACTGTCAGTATCGAAATCAAAGAGGGCGAATTTGTCGCAGTAATGGGCCCTTCCGGTTGTGGCAAGTCAACCTTGCTTAATATCCTCGGACTATTGGATAACCCTACAGGAGGAGAGTACTATCTGAATGGCATTGAAGTCAGTAAATATTCGGAAAAACAGCGGACTAAACTCCGGAAAGGAGTCATTGGATTTGTTTTTCAGAGTTTTAATCTGATAGAAGAACTCAATGTCTTTGAAAATATTGAATTACCATTGCTTTACATGGGAATCTCATCTTCTGAAAGGAAAAAACGGGTGGAAGTTGCTATGGACAGGATGCAAATTTCTCACCGTTCAAAACATTTTCCACAGCAATTATCGGGAGGACAGCAGCAGCGTGTTGCAATTGCCCGTGCAGTAGTAGCTAATCCTAAATTGATACTGGCGGATGAACCGACCGGAAATCTGGATTCCAAAAATGGCAAGGAGGTCATGGATTTATTGACCGAACTCAATAAAGAGGGAACAACAATCGTGATGGTAACACATAGCCAGCATGATGCAGGGTTTGCTAACCGGATAATTAATTTGTTTGACGGGCAGTTGGTTACAGAAGTGTTATTATAATTCTCATGGTAACACTAAATAACACTAAGTAGCATTCCGGAAACCCACAATCCCGATAATACCCTGTTTATTTGCAGTATCAAAAACAAACAGAAAATAAACTGCAAATTTTAAATGATAAGATTATGAAAAAGGGTATTATCTTAAGTCTGTTGCTGTTGGTTATCACAGCTTATGGGTGTGGAGGAAGATCAGGGGATGCGGTCGGATATGAAACCGAACCGATTGAAGATCTGCATCACGTAATTCCGGGAGATGGATCTAAATCCAGTTCTCCTTATTTTTTTGTTAAAAGTAATTATCCTACCCGGGCCACTTTATTTCTAAAGTCTACCAAAGCGGAAGCTACTATCACCGGGTCTATCGCAAAGGTAAAGGTACAGCAGGTGTATGTAAATACCAGCCGGAGAAAGTATGATGCTATTTATATTTTCCCCGGATCTACACGTGCAGCTGTTTACGGATTGGATATGACTGTTGGTGACAGAGTCATTCATGCTCAGGTAAAAGAAAGAGAAGAAGCCCGGCAGGAGTTTGAAGAAGCCCGGACGAAAGGAAAAACAGCCACTTTATTAGAACAAGATCGTCCCAATGTCTTCAAAATGGAGGTAGCTAATATCCGTCCGGGAGATACGATTAAAGTGGATATGTTTTACACCGAGTTGCTGGAATACAGGGAAGGAATGTATGAATTCGTTTATCCTACAGCTGTTGGTCCCAGATATTCCAATCAGGAGGAAGGATTTGTTACGATGAGTATTGCGCAGCATATCTTTCAGCAGAAATCTACATTCAATGTGGATATTACCATTGACAATCCTCTACCCATACAAGCAATGGCTGCCTCTCATGAAATAAGTGTTGATAAGGAAACGGATAACCGGACGAAAATCACACTGAATAATTCGAAAGGAGAAGAGTTGGGATCTGATTTTATCCTGAAATATGGTTTGCAGGGTGGAGTTGTAGAAAGTGGTTTGACACTTTACGACCATGGTGATGAAAAATTCTTTCTGATGATGATGCAACCGCCCAAACAAGTCTCTGATTCGGAAATCCTGCCAAGAGAATATATTTTCATTGTAGACGTTTCCGGTTCTATGGAAGGTTTTCCGTTGGAAATCAGTAAGAACATTTTAAGAAGGTTGGTTTCTTCTCTCAAACCTGCCGATCGTTTCAATGTGTTATTATTTGAAAGTAGCAATGCCATGTTGTACAAAACCTCAGTTCCTGCTACAAAAGAAAATATCGAAAAAGCCATTCATGTAATAGATAACCAATCGGGTGGGGGAGGAACAGAACTTTATCCGGCATTGAAAAAAGCATTTACCTACAAAGATCCATCACTTAAAAACTATGCCAGGACTTTTATTATTGCTACTGACGGTTTTGTTACCATCGAATCAAAAGCTTTTCAACTGATTGCTGATAATGTTGATAAGGCAAATTTCTTCCCGTTGGGAATCGGTGAATCGGTCAACCGTTATCTGATAGAAGGGATGGCCTGGGCCGGAGCATCCGAACCTTTTATCATCGAAAATGAAACAGAAGCAGAGAAAGTGGGTGACCGGCTGATCAAAATGATATCACAACCTTTACTTACAGATATAAATATTGACTGGGGCGATTTTGAAGTGTATGACACTTATCCTCAGAAAATTCCTACTGTTTTTACTGAACGTCCGATTATTGTTTTCGGAAAATACAAGGGAAATCCGACCGGAAATGTAACACTCCTGGGAAAAACATCAAAAGGCGAATATCAAAAGAATATGCCGGCAAATACATTTGTTCAATCCAAAAATGAGGCTTTGCGTTATCTTTGGGCGCGAAATAAAATCAGGTATCTGAGCGATTACGCTCCTTGTTTTGAAGAAAACGAGGTATATTATGGACCGGGATATATCTCAGATAAAAACAAAGAAGAAGTTACACAACTTGGACTGAAATATAATTTGCTGACTGCTTATACTTCGTTTCTGGCTGTGGATAATGATTATAAGGAAGAGGTTTATGATGAAAATGTTGATTGTTGTAAAAGTAGATCATCATATGCAGGGAATTATTCAATGGTTCCTCCA
This sequence comes from Bacteroidales bacterium, assembly GCA_031552335.1. Taxonomy (GTDB): domain Bacteria; phylum Bacteroidota; class Bacteroidia; order Bacteroidales; family Azobacteroidaceae; genus JAISFI01. The sequence continues at coordinate 7,674 of JAVBMQ010000162.1, forward strand.
CCTCCAATGCTTAAATCTTCTATTAAGTTTGAAGCTCCGGATATAGTTGCTTGTGAAGATATAGTTGCCTGTGATGAAATAATAGAAGAAGTTGTAGTTTCACAAAAAGTGTTTGATTTTGTAGAACAAATGCCTTCTTACCCCGGAGGAGATAAAGAAATGCAAAAGTTTATTTTAGAGAACCTGGTATATCCGGCTGATAAAGATATTGAAGGCAAGGTTTTTTTGAAATTTATTATTGATGAAAATGGTGAAATACAAGATATTACCGTTCTCCGTTCTTTGGATCCTGAGTTTGATGCAGAAGCTATAAGACTTGTCAAATCCATGCCGAAATGGAATCCTGGAAAGCAGAATGGGGAATTTGTAGCTGTGAAATTTGCTTTGCCGATAGCTTTCAAGTTATAGTTTTTTAGGACGTGAATTGAACGAATAAAAACGAATCGGAACTAAATTTTCATATTTTTTGTTTTGGTTTGTTCTGATTCGCCTCTATTCGTTGAACTTGCGTCCTATAAAAAGTTACTTCTCAAAATTCAAAATGTGTTCAATTAAAAAAAGTTATATCTTTGAAATCCCAATATTAAATATTTTTATTTATGAAAACTTCAAAAACATTGCTAATCCTTTCTTTGCTTGCGTTAATAGTTTCATCCTGCGGAGTGAATCACAGATACGGTGACTATAAAGAATCCGTTGAATATTCATATGCTGTAGAGCTTGAAGACTTCAATACGGAAGAATACCCTACTTTCGAAGAGAATCGTTTTTGTTCTGTTCCGGACCAGCCCTTGTCAACATTTTCATTAGATGTGGATGTGGCTTCGTATGGAAATATGAGGCGCATGATTAATCAGGGAAAATTGCCGGATAAAAGTGTTATCCGTACAGAAGAACTCATTAATTATTTCTCTTACGATTATCCACAGCCCACAGGAGAGCATCCGGTGAATATTATCACAGAAATAGCTGATTGTCCCTGGAAGAATAACCATAAAATATTCAAAGTCGGTATAAAAGCGAAGGAAATTCCTACGGAAAATCTGCCATTCTCCAATTTTGTATTTTTGATTGATGTGTCAGGATCCATGTATGGTGACACCCGTTTGGATCTGGTTAAATCATCACTTAAACTTTTACTTAATAACCTGAGGGATGAAGATCGTGTTGCTATCGTGGTATATGCCGGTGCAGCAGGAGAAGTCTTACCTTCCACGCAGGGAACAGACAGACAAAAAATACTGGAAACATTGGAGTCTCTGAATGCCGGAGGTTCAACTGCCGGAGGTGAAGGTATCAAATTAGCATATCAAATCGCAGAGAAAAATTTTATTCCTAAAGGAAATAATCGCATTATCCTTTGTACAGACGGAGATTTTAATGTCGGTGTATCTTCCAATTCGGAATTGGAAAAATTGATTGAATCTAAACGGGAAACCGGAGTATATCTTACAGTGTTAGGTTACGGTATGGGAAATTACAAAGATGATAAATTACAAACGCTAGCCCAGAAAGGCAATGGAAATCATGCTTATATAGAAGATATACAGGAAGCCAATAAGGTGTTGGTAAATGAATTTGGCAGTACTATGTATGCTGTGGCCAATGATGTTAAATTGCAGGTCGAATTTAATCCTGCTCATGTAGGTTATTATCGTCTGATAGGCTATGAAACCCGTTTGTTGAATAAAGAAGATTTCAATGATGATAAAAAGGATGCGGGAGATTTGGGCTCCGGACATACGGTTACGGCTTTATATGAGATCATTCCGGCAGGAGTGGAGAATCCCTATAAAGGAAGTGTGGACAGTTTGAAGTATCAGGAAAATAAAAAACAGCCGGCTACAGCGGCCGGAGGTAATTCACCGGAATTACTGACTGTAAAATTACGGTATAAAAAACCAGGAGAGTCAGATAGTAAAAAGTTGGAAGTCCCGGTTTTGGCTGATGCATCCAATGAGATTTCCGGAGATTTCAAATTCGCAATGTCTGTAGCGATGTTTGCTCAGTTATTAAGAGGATCGGAATATAAAGGTTCTTCAAGCTATCCTCAGGTTGTAGACCTTGCCCGCCAGGGAATTGGTGAAGATATGTATGGTTACCGGAAGGAGTTTATCCGCTTGGTTGAGGCGGCGAATCAATTGGCGAAATAAGATTGATAAGGATTAATGAAAAGAAGGCCACCCCAAGCGTTATCGTTATACGCCTTTGGGTGGCTTTGATTATTTCATCAATAAAAGTTTCATTTTAATTCAGAATAATTACCTTTGCATTTCATGTGTTGATTTTTAACTAGTTGATATCAAAATAGAAAGTCATGAAAAAGACATCATTATTATTCTTATTATCTTTCATCTCAGTATCTGTTTTTTCTAAAATAGAACTTCCGGTTATTTTTACGGATAACATGGTGCTGCAACAACAAACCAATGTTCCTATCTGGGGAAAAGCATCTCCCGGGAAAAAAATCGAAATCGTTTCTTCCTGGGATGCTCAAAAATATACTTTAATAGCTAATGCGGATGGTACATGGAAAACTCAGCTAAAAACTCCTGTTGCCGGCGGACCGTATACTATTTCTATTTCTGATGGAAAAAAGATAGAATTGAAAAATGTAATGATCGGAGAAGTCTGGATTTGTTCCGGACAATCTAATATGGAAATGCCTTTGGCCGGATGGGGTAAGGTGCTGAATTATGAGCAGGAAATCAAATCTGCCGATTTTCCGAATATTCGCTTATTGCAAGTAGATAAAGCAACCAATACTCAACCGCAGTCTGATTTGAAAGTATCCTCCGGAGGTTGGCAGGTGTGTTCTCCTGCAAGCATTGCGGAGTTCTCATCTACTGCTTATTTCTTTGGTCGCAATCTATATCAGAATATAGGTAATGTTCCCATCGGCTTGATCAATACGTCCTGGGGAGGAACTATTGCTGAGGCTTGGACAAGCGCCGGCAGCCTTGAAAATATGCCTGATTTCAGGAATGCAGTACAGGAAATGAAAAAACAGGAAAATCAGGAATCCGAATCTCAATTTCAACAGAAATACCAGCTTTGGCAGGAACAGTTCAATGCTGCCGACTCGGGGCTCAATAATCAGGTGCCGCTTTGGGCAGATACTCAATTGAATGATGCAGACTGGCAAGTAATGAAACTCCCTGGTTTATGGGAAGATTTGGGTTTGAAAAACCTGGATGGAATAGTCTGGTTTCGTTATACTTTAGATATTCCTGCAGAAATGGAAGGGAAAGATCTGGAATTGAGATTGGGTATGATTGATGATGAAGATATTGCTTATTTTAACGGTAAACAGGTTGGTGCTACCAGTGGTTATAACCAGGATAGGAAGTATATGATTCCTGCAAATCTGGTAAAAAAAGGAAAAGCTGTTATCGCAGTCCGGGTAATCGATACCGGAGGTGGCGGAGGTATATATGGAGAGGTTAAAGATTTGTATCTTGCTGTAAAATCAGAAGGAACTTCCCGTATTTCATTAACTGCGAACTGGAAATACAAAATATCTGTTGATATGGCTAAGTTATCTCCGATGCCCTCTCGTCCGAATAACCCGAATCGTCCGACTGTTTTATATAATGCAATGATCAATCCTATTATACCTTATGCAATCAAAGGTGCTATTTGGTATCAGGGCGAGTCTAATGCAGACCGGGCTTATCAGTACCGGGAATTATTCCCGTTGATGATTCGTGATTGGAGGAAACAATGGAACTGCAGTTTTCCGTTTTATTTTGTACAATTGGCTAATTTCATGGATGTGGAACCCGAACCACAGGAATCTGATTGGGCAGAATTGCGTGAAGCACAGCTGCAAACTTTGCATCTGGAAAATACGGGAATGGCTGTTACCATTGATATAGGCGATGCTAAAGATATCCATCCGAAAGATAAACAAGGTGTGGGTAACCGCCTGGCATTGGCAGCTCGTGCCAAAACATACGGACAAAATATTGCTTATTCAGGTCCCATTTATAAATCTTATACAATAGAAGATTATCAGATCAGAATCAATTTTGATCATACCAACGGCGGACTGAAAACAAAAGATGACCAACCATTGCAAGGTTTTGCAATTGCCGGACCGGATCATGTGTTTTATTGGGCGGAAGCTGTGATTGACGGAGATAATGTGGTGGTACGCTCCCCAAATGTTCCATTTCCTGTAGCAGTTCGTTACGCTTGGGCAAACAATCCGGTTTGTAATTTGTACAATGGAGCCGGATTACCGGCTTCTCCTTTCAGGACGGACGACTTTGGAAAATAATACTGATTTTGGTTAATTAACAATATTTACGTGTAATCTTTTGTGAAGAAATTTATGTTTGTGTTATTTTTTTAGCTCTATTATCTTGATATTATAAAATGAGACCTCAGTTTCCTGGAATTTAAACTGTTAAATTCAGGATCATTAAAATCCTGTGAGTTGATTGGCATCTTTTTTGCATAAACCAAAGGGCATGTCAATTCTAAATGTTTAATTTTTAATTATTTATTTATGAGGTTAATGCGGAGTTTGTCGGTTTTACACGACATCTTATTAAAGAAGGAGGACTTTCCGGATGAAAGCGCCCACTTCAGGGAAAAAAGTTCTTTTCGTTCTTATGTTT
>JAVBMQ010000128.1:0-5759 GCA_031552335.1 Bacteroidales bacterium
AATTTACGATTATTTTGGCTAACCCCAAAATGTCAAAGAACTTTTATTTTGTATAATCTCGAATAGTCGTTTTCTTAACTAAACGACATTGAATTCAAAATTCAAAATACTCACACAACTCCCTGCGCCATCATCGCCCTCGCTACTTTCATAAAGCCGGCAATATGAGCTCCTTTCACGTAGTTGATATATCCGCCAGGTTGTTTGCCGTAAATAACACATTGTTCGTGTATGTTGTGCATGATTTGCAGCAATTGAGCATCCACTTCAGCAGCAGTCCATTGCAGGTGCATGGCGTTTTGTGTCATTTCCAGACCGGAAGTGGCAACACCTCCTGCATTAACAGCTTTTCCGGGAGCAAAAAGGACTTTGTTTTCTATGAAAAGATCAACCGCTTCTGCAGTGCATCCCATATTGGATATTTCAGCTACACACATTACTTTGTTGTTTATCAACATTTCTGCATCTTGTTCGTTCAATTCATTTTGAGTTGCACAAGGAAGAGCAATGTCTACCTTTTGTTCCCAAGGTCTTTTTCCGGGGAAGAATTGTGCATTATATTTTTGTGCATAGGGAGCAACAATATCTTCTCCTGTGGCACGTAAATCCAGCATATAATCGATTTTTTCTCCGGAAATACCATTTGGATCATAGATGTATCCGTCAGGACCGGAAATAGTTACAACTTTACCTCCCAGTTCGGTAGCTTTGAGGGCTGCTCCCCAGGCTACATTTCCAAAACCAGAGATGGCTACGGTTTTTCCTTTGAGTTCAATACCTTGATTTTTCAGCATCTGTTTGACGAAATATAAGCCTCCGAATCCGGTTGCTTCCGGGCGGATCAGTGAACCTCCGTATTCCAGTCCTTTACCTGTGAAAGTTCCTGTATTTTCTCCTGCAAGTTTGCGGTACATACCTGCAAGATAACCGATTTCGCGGGCGCCTACGCCGATATCTCCGGCGGGCACATCTGTATTCGGACCAATATGTCTCCAGAGTTCCAACATAAATGCCTGGCAGAAACGCATGATTTCTCCATTGGATTTTCCACGGATATTGAAATCGGATCCACCTTTACCTCCTCCCATCGGAAGAGTAGTCAATGCATTTTTGAACGTTTGTTCGAATCCTAAAAACTTCAGGATAGATAAGTTGACGGATGCATGAAAACGGATACCGCCTTTGTACGGACCGATGGCATTGTTAAATTGTACGCGATAACCAAGGTTAACCTGTATATCTCCCTTATCATCTACCCAGGGTACTTTAAATGTGAAGATTCTATCAGGTTCAACCAATCTTTCAATGATTTTTGCCTTTTCAAATTCAGGATGATTGTTGTAAATCTCTTCGATGGAGAGCAGTACTTCTTTTACAGCTTGTAAGTACTCTTGTTCTCCGGGGTGTCTAGCTTCCAGTGTTCTTAGAATTTCTTCAGTTTTCATGGATTTAAATTAAGTTATTAATGTTTAAATTAGATATGTTTTATCTTTTAGCATAAGGATGCAACAAACATAAAGAAAGTTTTTTACTTGAACAAATAAAAAATGGATATTTATTTGATTGTTTTGATAATAATTTTCTAAATAAAGGGTATTACGCTGATCTTCTGTCGTTTTATGAAAATTCATTCTTTTGTTTATCTTTGCAAAAATAAAAATAATGATGTCTGGATGTTTCTCTCATAGGCTATTGCTCTAATGCCTTCGGCCTTAGGAAAGAGCGTGAAGATAATCATTAAAAAACAAGTTGATTATTCTTAAATTTGAAAAATTATGTTTAAAAAACATCCCAAAGGATTATTAGGAGCTGCCCTTTCAAATATGGGCGAGCGTTTTGGCTTTTATATTATGATGGCAATCTTGTTGTTGTTTCTGAATAATAAATTTGGATTTGCCGGGGAACAGGGTGCTATTATCTATTCAGTATTTTATGCTCTGATTTATGTGTTGGCTCTGGTGGGAGGACTTGTAGCTGATAAAACCAAAAAATATAAATCAACCATCCTGTTTGGTTTAATTCTTATGACTGCAGGTTATCTTCTTTTAGCTATTCCTACCCCGACTCCTGTTCAAAATATGGGTTTAATTCTTACCATTACTTGTATTGGCTTATTTGCTATTGCATTTGGTAATGGTTTATTCAAAGGGAATTTACAAGCTGTAGTAGGACAATTATATGATAATCCGGAATATGCAGACAAGCGGGAAACAGGTTTCCAGATATTCTATATGTTTATTAATATAGGAGCTATGTTTGCTCCTTTAATGGCGGTTGGTTTACGTAACTGGTGGGTGAAAAGTCAGGGATTTGTATTCAATGCAGACCTTCCAGCCTTATGTAACGAATATTTAAGTGGAACCATCAAACCGGAAGCTTCTATTCGTTTGACTGAATTAGCTACTCAGGCCGGTAATTTTTCCGGTGATATGACAACCTTTGCCAATAATTACCTGAATGTTTTTATGACTGGCTATCATTATTCTTTCGGGATTGCTATTTTTGCTATGCTCATTTCTCTGTTTATATTTATAGTAAATAAAAAACAACTTCCGGACCCGGCAGCTAAAGTACAGGAAAAACAAACAGGTACTTTGGTAGAAATGGATACAAAGGAAATAAAGCAAAGAATTTATGCATTGTTCGCAGTAATGGCTGTGGTGATCTTCTTCTGGTTTTCCTTCCATCAAAACGGCGCAACATTGACTTTGTTTGCCAATGATTATACAAGAATGTTAAAGTTGGATCTTGGATTTACAACCCTTGAGGGAGCAGAAGTATTTCAGGCTTTTAATCCGTTTTTTGTAGTGTTTTTAACACCTATTGTTATTGCTGTTTTTGCATGGCTTAAAAACAAAGGATTGGAAATTTCTACTCCTAAAAAAATTGCTATAGGTATGGGTATTGCTGCGATAGCATTTGCCGTTATGTCTATTGGTTCTTTAGGCTTGCCAGCTAATGAAGAAAGGAAAGCGATGGGTGGTTTAGATGATGTTATGCGTGTAACTCCCTGGTTGTTGATAGGTACATATCTTATTCTTACCATTGCAGAACTCTTTATCAGCCCGTTGGGTATTGCTTTCGTTTCTAAGGTTGCTCCACCTCAATATCAGGGTATTATGCAAGGCTGTTGGTTGAGTGCTACAGCTATTGGCAATCAATTACTGTTTATCGGAGTTATATTTTATAATAATATTCCTATTTGGGCTACATGGGTGGTGTTTGTTGTTGCTTGTTGCATTTCCATGTTTACAATGTTATTTATGTTGAAGTGGCTGGAGAGGGTTTCAAGTAAGTAAAATTACGAATTACGAATTAGGAATTACGAATTGTTTTTATGCGTAAGCTTATTCGTAATTCCTTATTCGTAATTTTATGTTTTTTAGCATACCAAAACCAAAAATATCAGTACCTTTGTGTCTTAAATTATTTACATCATGTCAGCAATAAAGTGTATTGGAATTCTTACCTCGGGAGGAGATGCTCCCGGAATGAATGCTGCTATCCGTGCGGTAACCAGAACAGCTATTTATAACGGCTGGGAAGTAAAAGGTATTTACAGAGGGTACAAGGGGCTTATCACCAATGAAATAGTTCCGTTTAAGACGAATAATGTCAGTAATATTATACAGCAGGGTGGAACAATCCTGAAGACTGCCCGTTGCCAGGAGTTTATGACCCCGGAAGGTCGGGCTATTGCTCATAAAACGCTTCAAAAAGAAAAAATAGATGCTTTGGTGGTTATCGGAGGAGACGGTTCTTTGACTGGCGCTCGTATTTTTGCCCAGGAATACAATATTCCGATTGTTGGTTTGCCGGGAACGATTGATAATGATCTGGTGGGAACAGATACTACTATCGGTTATGATACAGCATTGAATACGATCATGGAAGCTGTGGATAAAATACGGGATACAGCTACTTCACATGAACGTCTTTTCTTTATTGAAGTAATGGGACGTAATGCAGGATTTTTGGCATTGAACGGAGCCATTGCATCAGGAGCAGAAGCGGCTATCATTCCGGAAATATTTACAGAAGTAGATCAACTGGAAGACTTGATTAAAAACGGTTTCCGGAAATCAAAAAACAGTAGTATCGTATTGGTTGCCGAAAGTGAAGTTACGGGAGGAGCAATGGGAATGGCGGACCGGGTTAAAAAGGAATATCCGGAATATGATGTGCGTGTTACCATTTTGGGGCATATTCAACGGGGAGGTTCCCCTACTGCAGAAGACCGCATCCTGGCCAGTCGCATGGGGGCTGCTGCGATTGATGCTTTGCTTGATGATCAACGTAATGTAATGATTGGTATTCAAAACCATGAAATTGTATATGTTCCGTTTGCAAAAGCAATCAAGAAAGATAAGCCTATTAATAGGGGACTTTTGAATACTTTAAGAATATTATCAATTTAATTGAAAATTGAAAGTTGAAAGTTGAAAATGGTCATAAATATATTCATTTTCAACTTTCATTGTTTTAATTCGTTTTATTTCTATATTGGAAATGAAGCCAAGATTAAAATCTAAAAAATAACAATGGAGCAAAAAAAACATTTTACCGGCCTGAATGATGCCCTGGTGACGTCCAGTAGCCAACAACATGGATAAAATATATTAACCCCTCCTCAAAGAGATCCCTGGTGGAAACTTTTTTTTGAAAAATTTGAAGATCCTATCATTCGTATTTTGTTGATAGCTGCTTTTTTATCTTTGGGAATATCTTTTGTACATCAGGAATTTGCAGAAACAATCGGTATTTTTTGTGCTATCTTTCTTTCTATTGGAGTGGCTTTCTGGTTTGAAATGGATGCCAACAAAAAGTTTGATATCCTGAATCAGGTGAATGATGATACATTGGTTAAGGTTATTCGCAATGGAAATGTCAGCGAAATTCCCAAAAAAGAGATTGTGGTAGGTGATATTATTCTGTTGGAAACAGGAGAGGAAATTCCTGCTGATGCTGAATTGATGGAGGCCATTTCTTTACAGGTCAATGAATCCAGTCTGACCGGAGAACCTGTGATTGATAAAACGACAGATCCGGAAGATTTTGATAAAGAGGCTACTTATCCATCTAACATGCTCTACCGGGGAACGACTATAGTAGACGGACATTGTACTGCCCAGGTCATTGCAGTGGGAGATACCACTGAATTCGGAAAAGTTGCCCGTGAAGCAACTGAAATGAGCGGAGAAGAAACTCCATTGAATAAACAATTGAGCGGATTGGCCAAATTTATCGGCGTTGTAGGTTTCTTGCTGGCGGCTTTGACTTTTTCTACTTTATTTATCAAAAATATTTTCTTTGGTGATGTTGAATATTTCTGGGGACAATTAGGCCTTTTGGGTGCTGCCATCATTGCGGCTATGGTTGCTTTAATCAAAGTTTGGTTCCCTATTATTTATGATGGAATCAGTTTACTGGGAAAAAATAAAAAAGTTCCGGGTGCAGTCGCAAACGGAGGATGGATCCGTTGGATACTGACAGGAATACTTGTTTTTGCTGCTTTGTGTGCCGTAGGACTTGCTTTTGGAGTCGATCCTTTGGAGAAAACTTCCTGGATTTCTATTGAAACGGCCAGTGAAATTTTAGCATATTTTATGGTCGCTGTTACTTTGATTGTAGTGGCTGTTCCTGAAGGTTTGCCTATGAGCGTAACTTTGAGTTTGGCCATGAGTATGCGCAGGATGCTGAAAACCAATAATCTGGTGAGGAAAATGCATGCTTGTGAAACGATGGGAGCTGCTACCGTT
>JAVBMQ010000005.1:0-4436 GCA_031552335.1 Bacteroidales bacterium
AAAAAGGATTTTCCGGAGAAATAAAGGTTATTGTAGGAATAGATACTCAGGGTAAATTAGTCAATTATTCAGTCTTACAACATGCAGAAACTCCCGGATTAGGGTCTAAAATGGAAGAATGGTTCAGAACCAATAAAAACAAACAGGACATTATTGGAACAGATTTATCTTCCAAAACATTAAAAATTAGCAAAGACGGAGGTGATGTAGATGCCATTACTGCTGCAACCATCAGTTCCCGGGCTTTCTTAGATGCTATCAACAGGGCATATTCAGCCTACGCAGGAAAAGAGAATGCAGATGCAGAATCTGGAGCAAGTAATTCATCAGATACAGATGCCACTTCGGAAGCCAGTACTCAACCCAATCCGGATACGGTAAAGAAAGGAGGAAAACAATGAAAAATATACAAATTTTGATGAATGGTATCATCAAAGAAAACCCCGTTTTTGTTTTGCTTCTGGGAATGTGCCCTACTTTAGGCACCACATCTTCTGCTTTGAATGGAATGGCTATGGGATTAGCTACTGCATTTGTATTAACATGCTCAAACATAGTTATTTCACTATTAAAAAATTTGATCCCAGACCAAGTGCGAATACCTTCTTTTATTGTATTAATAGCCACCTTCGTAACTATTGTACAGATGGTCATGGAAGCATATCTTCCAAGTTTGTTCAATACCCTCGGGATATTCATTCCCCTTATTGTTGTTAACTGTATTGTATTGGGAAGAGCAGAAGCTTTTGCTGCCAAGAACAAAATTTTACCTTCTTTATTAGATGGATTAGGGGCCGGAATAGGATTTACATTGGCCCTCACTTTGTTGGGTGCAGTACGTGAATTCCTGGGAACAGGAAAGTTGTTCAATTTTTCTATTTATCCGGAATCTTTCGGATCTCTGATATTTGTACTTGCTCCAGGAGCTTTTATTGCTTTAGGCTATCTGATTGCAATCATTAACAGGATAAAGGTAAAAAGTGAAAAGTAAAACGTGTTTTTAATTGGTATCTATGGAATATATATTGATTTTTATAACAGCTGTTTTTGTCAATAATATCGTATTGTCGCAGTTTTTAGGTATTTGTCCATTCCTGGGAGTATCCAAAAAAGTAGAAACAGCCATGGGAATGTCGGCTGCTGTAGCATTCGTATTGACTTTGTCAACGATTGTAACTTTCATCATTCAAAAATATGTATTGGAAGTTTTTGATTTGGCCTACTTACAAACGATTTGTTTCATTCTTATCATAGCATCTTTGGTGCAAATGGTAGAAATTGTATTAAAAAAAGTATCTCCGGCATTGTATCAGGCATTGGGAGTATTTCTTCCGTTGATAACCACCAATTGTGCGATCCTGGGCGTTGCATTGATGGTCATACAGAAAGAGTTTGATTTATTGACTTCTGTGGTTTTTGCTATATCTTCCGCAATTGGTTTCGGACTGGCATTAATTATTTTTTCCGGGATACGGGAACAAATTTCCCTTACTCATATTCCTCAAAGCATGAAAGGAACCCCTATCGCATTGCTCACCGCAGGAATCTTGGCAATGGCATTCATGGGATTCAGTGGAATCGTTTAAATACTGTATTTGTCATGTATTTTAGGCAAATAGATACATGGATTTAAGATAATCTTAATAAAAAAATTTTACCTTTGTACTTTAAATATAAATCTAAAGGCATGTCTACTTATTTCGAAAGAACATCACTTCGGATAAGTTCCAGGTCATTTTTCTAAAACTAATTAATCACATGAAAGAAAAAATTCTTGTAACCGGAGGTGCCGGTTATATTGGTTCTCACACAGTGGTAGAACTACAAAATGCTGGATATGAAGTTGTGGTAATTGACAATTTGTCTAATTCCAATGCAGACGTAATAGATGGTATTGAGAAAATAACAGGTATCAGACCTGTTTTTGCCGAACTCGACTGTAATGACAAAGAAGGTTTGAAAGATTTGTTTGCAAAAAACAAAGGTATCAAAGGTATTATCCATTTTGCAGCGAGCAAGGCAGTTGGAGAATCTGTTCAAAAACCTTTGTTATACTACCATAACAATTTGGTTTCATTGATCAATTTATTAGAATTAATGCCTGAATTTGGAATTGAGAATATTGTATTTTCTTCTTCCTGTACAGTTTACGGTCAGCCGGATATCCTTCCGGTAGATGAAAGCGCACCTATCAAACCGGCTTTATCTCCTTATGGAAATACTAAACAGATCAATGAGGAAATTATCCGGGATACTTGCTATGCTAATTCTTTCATCAAAAGTATCATCTTGAGATATTTCAATCCGATCGGAGCCCATCCATCGGCAGAAATCGGAGAATTACCACTTGGTGTTCCTCAGAACCTGATTCCGTTCGTAACTCAGACTGCGATAGGAGTTCGTGAACAATTGAGCGTTTTCGGAGATGATTACAATACTCCTGACGGTTCATGTATCCGTGACTACATCAATGTAGTTGACCTTGCCAAAGCACACGTGATTGCTGTTCAAAGAATGTTGAACAAAGTTTCCGATAAAAATGTAGAAGTCTTCAATCTGGGAACCGGAACCGGATTATCTGTACTGGAATTGCTCAATGCTTTCGAAAAAGCAACCGGAGTGAAAGTCAACTATAAGATCGTTGGTCGTCGCGAAGGAGATATCGAAAAAGTATGGGCCAATCCTGATTATGCCAACAATGTTTTAGGGTGGACAGCGAAAGAAACAGTAGAAGATACTTTACTTTCTGCCTGGAACTGGCAATTGAAGTTACGGGAAAGGGGGATTATGTGAGAAAATTTTGAATTCTAAATTTTGAATTTTGAATTAGAAGAACTGCGGATAATCATTTGCTCAGTTTTTGTATCCTAATTACTTGAATTCAAAATTCAAAATTTAGAATTCAAAATTCATTCTGAAATTTTTCTGACTCTTTCCGCAACATCCTCCATCAACCACTTAGGAGTTGAAGTGGCTCCGCAAACACCCACTGATTTTACCCCGGCAAACCAGGATAAGTCTATTTCTTCCGGAGTGGATATCAGATGAGAATTATTATTTGCTTTTCTGCACTCTTCAAATAAAACCTTTCCATTAGAACTCTTTGCGCCGGCTACAAACAGTATTAGATCGTGTTTTTGAGCAAATGTACGAATGTGTGGCATACGGTTAGCAACTTGTCTGCAAATGGTGTCAAAATAGCGGAAATTGACTCCAGGAGCTATACGGGATTGAATTTCTTCTACAATCTCTTTGAAACCGTCCAGAGACTTGGTAGTTTGTGCAAAAAGACAAATATCCTTATTAAAATTCAACAAATGCAGGTCTTCCTTGTTTTCGATTACAATGGCTGTTCCTTCTGTTTGTCCGACCAAACCATTCACTTCTGCATGTCCGGACTTTCCATAAATTACAATCTGTGTATCTGAAGATGAATATTGTTTATAGATCTTTCGTTGCAGTTGCAACACAACCGGACAAGTAGCATCAATAATTTGTATGTTATTCTTTTTGGCAATGGCATATGTTTCAGGAGGTTCTCCGTGTGCACGAAGCAAGACTTTGGCATTTTTCAGTTGTTTGAATTGTTCATGATCAATTGTTTCAAGGCCTATGGCCTGCAAACGGGCAACTTCCTGACTGTTATGCACAATATCTCCCAAACAATATAGCTTACCATTGCCTAATTCTTTCTCTGCATTCTTAATGGCATTGACCACACCAAAACAAAATCCAGAATCCTGATCTATTTCTATATGAAGCATTGATCAATCCTCCCTTGCTACTTTGTAGTACTGTTCGAGTAACCAATTCTTTTGTTCTTCAATAGTCATATGTGAATTATCGAGTACGACGGCGTCTTCTGCCTTTTTCAAAGGACCTTCTTCGCGGGTAGAATCTATCTGGTCCCGTGTGATTACATTCTGATATACTTCCTCATAAGGTATATTTTCCCCCTTAGCAAGTAACTCATCCCATCTCCTTTTCGCCCGGATTTCAGGAGATGCTGTTACAAAAACTTTCAATTCGGCTTCCGGAAAAACTACAGTTCCTATATCCCGGCCATCCATAACAATTCCCTTTTCTTTTCCCATGGCCTGTTGTTGTAGCACCATATCTTTACGAACAAAAGCAATTGCACTGACAGGACTTACTTTTCCGGATACTTCCATTGTGCGGATTTCCTGTTCGACATTTTTGCCATTCAAATATGTATCCGGCCGACCAGTCTGCGGATTAAACTGAAAAGTAATATGAATATCCGGAAGTACTTCTTTCAGTTTATTTACATCCAATGTTTCACCCTGAAACAAACCATTCTGCAAACAATACAAAGTAACAGCCCGGTACATGGCGCCGGTATCAATATATACATAACCGATGGATTTGGCCAGATCTTTTGCCATGGTACTTTTACCACACGAAGAATGGCCATC
>JAVBMQ010000106.1:0-5206 GCA_031552335.1 Bacteroidales bacterium
GATGCTATTAAAACATCAGCCGGAGCTTTACATACATTACCCGTATGTAAAGAAAAAAGCATTACAGAGGCCATTAAATTTTTAAAAGATTGTGGTGTGCAGGTAATTGCTGCATCCGAAAAAGCAAACATCGAATATACGAATGTAGATTACTCTTCGCCTGTAGCACTTGTTATGGGAGCAGAAGATATGGGAGTAGCTATGGATAACCTGAGGATTTGTGACCAAATGGTACAAATACCTTTAGCAGGAACCATTGCTTCACTGAATGTTTCGGCTGCTGCTGCTGTGTTGACATATGAAGTGGTCAGACAACGAAGACTTAATGTGTAATTTATAAAGAAAAATGAGACTCAAACAAACAATTATTGCAATCGCATTTTTCATATCTGCATGCTTGTCCGTCAATGCTCAGGACATTGCATTATGCTTTACTGCCATGCCCGGCAACCTGATGCCCTTGCTGGAAGTCAACCGCAGAAAAGACCTGATCGACCTATACAATGATAAGAAAGATGCCAAGGTACAAAACACACTCAAAGGGGAAACTGTACTTGCAAAAATGACAGAGACCTATCTTTTGTTGCAAACTGGTAAATCCGGTACAGAAATGATGATACTTACCATGTCTAATCATTCTGAGGTAATCTGTCTCATACAAAATACTTGTGCTCCCGTTTGTGATAGTCGCATTCAGTTTTATACCATAGACTGGCAGGAATTACCGGCAGAAGATTTTTTTACACCGGCCAATATCAACTATTTCTACAAAGAAGGTACGAATTTCAATGAAGAAAACCTGATACAATCGGCTAAATCAGACATTCATCTGATGCAATATCAATTAGACCCGGATCAGTTAACACTGACACAAACATATAATACTCCTCAATTTTGGAGTAAAGATTTTCTACAACAAGTCAAACCATTTTTAAAAGAAGAATCTAAAATATTTACCTGGAAAAAAAATCGTTTCCAATAAAATCAGACACATGCAATTCTCTATTCCTGACACTTTCAATCCGGATCATTCCGAAAAATACCTGTTGACAATCAGGTTGTACCCGGAGGGATTTGCATTTTCATTGTATGATCCATTATGCGACGGATCTTATTTCTACAGGGAAATTTCATACAACAAAAAAATATCTCCTGTGGCTAATCTGAAAGAAATTTTCTTCGACAACGAATTTCTGGCTTTTCCATACAGAAAAACTCAGGTAATATCCCAGTCGCGTGATTTTACCTTTGTTCCCTCTATCCTTTTCAAAGAAACAGATAAAGACACTTTTTTTTCTTTCAACTTTCATCAACCAAAAGGAAAATTATTGAATCAACAGTTACAGCAACCGGAGATAAACATCATATTCAGCATGGAAGAAGAAGTTTATGAATTCTTATCCCGCTCTTTATCTCAAACGATATTCATCCATCACACCTCTCCATTGATCAGTTTTTTCTATCACAGGAGTCGCCTGGGAAATACTAACAAACTGATTGTCAATATCCAGAAAGATTCGGTTGACATATTATGTTTTTCTTTGGGAGAACTTATACTGGCAAATAATTATTCTTGTCAAAACACCAATGATATGGTCTTTTATATACTTTTCATCTGGAAACATTTAAAGATGAATCAATTAAAAGATATGGCCATTGTGCTTGGCACACAAGACCGGAAGACGGAGGTTATGGATTTATTAAATAAATATATCAAGAATGTTGTTCCCTTCAATCCGGTCCCTGAACATCACTTGTTCGGAGTTGATTCCAGCAACATTCCTTTTGACATTATAAGTCTTTCATTATGCGAATTATAAGTGGTATATATAAAAGCCGGAGATTTACTCTCCCCAAAAATCTGGAAGCCCGTCCTACGACCGACTTTGCCAAAGAGAACATTTTCAATGTGATCCATAACCGGATGGATCTGGAAGATGCCGTTGCCCTGGATTTATTTTCCGGAACCGGCAGTATCTCTTTTGAATTGATTTCCAGAGGTTGTAAAGAAGTGGTATGCGTGGAAAAAAACAGAGTACATTACCAATTTATATGTAAAGTACAGGAGGAATTAAAAACAAAAGCTTTATGGCCGCTGAACGGAGATGTTTTCAAATATCTGGATAATTGCCGGCAAACATTCGATTTTATTTTTGCCGATCCTCCTTATGACTTAAAAGAATTAGCTCAAATACCCACCATGATCCTTGAAAAGAAACTCCTGAATAAAGGAGGTTTATTTGTCTTGGAACATCCGAAGAAATACGATTTCTCTCATTTCCCGGAATTCATTCAACAAAGGGTGTACGGATCGGTAAATTTCAGTTTATTTACAAATGAAGCAGATTGATTCCTTTATAACAAAGGAGAAAACAAACGCATAAAAGACTCCTTGAATTTTTCAAATCGAGGTCGTTTACGCCATTCTTTTAAAGTAATCCGGCGACAGGAAAGCTGATCGTGAAAAAATATTTTTTTCATTTTTTGGGCTGTCTCCTCGTTGTAAATATAGGCATTGACCTCAAAGTTATGTTCGAAACTACGGAAATCCATGTTGGCAGAACCAACTACGGTAATATAATCATCGGCCAACAATAGTTTAGCATGCAAAAAACCTTCCTTATAAAAATAGACCCGGACTCCTGATTGCAGCATTTCATCAACATAAGAAAAAGTAGCCAGGTGGGTTACTTTGGTATCACAATGTTCCGGTAACATCAGACGAACATCCACACCTCCCAATGCCGCAATTTGCAGGGCCTGGCAGATAGCCTCTGTAGGTAGAAAATAAGGGGTTTGTATATACACATAACGATTGGCATTGGCTATAATCCGGATGGTTGCCTGCAAAAGATTTTTCCATTGACCGATCGGTCCTCCCTGTACAATTTGCATCAGATTGGCTGGATAATGCGGCATTTCAGGGAAATATTCCGGGAGGTTGATCATTTTTTGACTAGCCACGTGCCAATCAATCAAGAATGCAGATTGCAGGCCATAAACACCTCTTCCTTCTATGCGGATATGAGTGTCGCGCCAGACACCTCCCCATACAGGGCCTTTCTCGTAGCGGTCAGCAATATTCATTCCTCCGATATAACCGACTTTGCCGTCAATCACTGCGATTTTTCGGTGGTTCCGGTAATTGACACGGCTTGTAAGGACAGGGAAACGTACTTTCAGATAACTACTTACCTCGATCCCGGCACGAACCATCTCTTCATAAAAGGCATTTTTCACTTTCCAATTGCCCATTTCATCATACAGTACACGAACAGCCACACCTTCCGACACCTTCTTCATCAATAATTTTTTGAACTTAGTGCCAATCTCATCATCCATAAAGATATAATATTGAATGTGGACATGGAAACGTGCCTGCTCGATATCTTTATACAAAGCATCCAATTTTTCTTTGCCTGTGGTATAAATAGTTATTTCATTTCCATCAAGCAAAGATGCATCATTGTTTTTATTCAAAAGATTGACTAAAGGACGGTAACCAGGTATTACCTGATTTTTTTCTTCAAAAAATACAGCTCCGGAAGGTCGTTTCTTGATCTTCTTATACATTTTCCGGGAAATCATCCGTTGCTTACGGTTATCCTGCCCGAAAAAATAATAAATGATGATGCCAAGAACGGGAACAAATAAAAGTAGCAATACCCACGAGGTAGTTTTAAGTGGATTTCTGTTCTCGGATATCACGACAAACACAATTCCAATAGCTGTAATCAAATACAAACCTTGGATCAGTCCCCACCATAATGTACCCGAAATTTCCATAACAAACAACGTTTAACACGGCTAAGTTACGGAAAGTTTGGGTATTTTGCAAATCAAAAAGGTCGGCCGCCACGTCCACCATCTCTATCCCGTCCGCCTCTTCTCTGATCAAAGTCTTCTTGTGTAGCACTGCCTCCTCCGGGGAAAATATTGAACCGGTAAATGAAGGTACACATAAAGAAGCTCTGAAGGTTATTTGTTTCTGAGTCTATGATAGATCCATCAGTAACTCTTCGTGAAATATTCTTTTGTTGTTGTAAGATATCATATATTTTCAAACGAACAGAACCCGTTCCGAATTTCTTATTGAAAACCTGTTTGGTAACAGAAGCATTCCAGATTGTCACATTTGTATTATAAACTGCCTCTGAATATCCTCTCCTGCCCGACCAATTGATATCGGTGTTGATAGAAAAGTTCTTGGGAAGATACCAGGTCGTATTTCCGTTTATACCCAAATCATAGGTCTGCTGATTATTGTCTGGTTGTATTTCATTGACAACATCCATATAACCGATGGAACCACCGACTCCCACATCAAATAAATCGGAACGGTAATTAATCCCTGCCCGGTCAGACAAGTTCAATGTTTTAACGGTATTCAGCAATGCATTCGTATAGTTCCTTCTATTTTGATAAGATGCACTTAAGAAATTATTAACACTAAACTTTTTATTCTTCAATGGAGTATTAAACATTCCCATAAAATTCGCATTCCAGTTTCCATTCAAATTTTCATACGTAGTGGCACGCACTCCGGTTTCCCGGTTAATCACAGTAACCGAACCTACATCATTGAATGAGAAATTTCCTCCGACACGAAAATTATAAAACAACTGAGTAGTAGGTACAAACTTATCAAAACGAGCGGAGAAATTATTCCGGTACCCGGGCTTCAACTCCGGATTTCCTGTCACGGTATTCTGTGGATTGCTGTAATCTGTATAATCCCTTAACTGATTAGCAGTGGGCTGTGTTGTTGTTCCCGAATAATCAATCCTCAAATTCGTTCTTTGACCAAAGTTATAATTAAAATTTACCGTAGGAGAAAAATTCACTACATTTTGCTCGATAGTAGAAATGATACTATCCCCTAAAACATTAGGCAAACGATCACCATAATTATGTACATAATATTCGGTTTGTTCAAAATCATATGAAGGTTGCAAAGTTTCATTGGTAGACTTTGACGGATCTACATTAAAACCAATGGTATAATTATATTTCTCATGCATAGACTTTAGATTCAATCCAAAACGTTGTTCCAAAGCATCCCGGACAGTACTCCGGCTCTGGGTAGGATTCAATAATGCCGTATCCTGTAATGCAATATCCAGATCATAGGTACTATTGATACTTTTGGTGTGTGACTGGTTTACCCTATAGGCAAATTGTAAAAAATAGTTCTTTTAAATTTTTT
>JAVBMQ010000139.1:0-7429 GCA_031552335.1 Bacteroidales bacterium
TTATAATACATCACACAATCATCGGCAATACTAAAAACCACCATACCGGCTTTCTGGTTTGTAACTGCAGTAGTAGTGGCAACTCTTGGTAAAAGCAAGCCCTTACCAAGTTCTGTTTCTAAGTGAAGAATAGCAGAGGGATCTGCAATTCCGGTACTGTTGTCATCACTGATTCTTACCTGTCCATACATAGGAGCAGACAATAACAAAATTGAGAGTAATAAACTCCAAAGTAATTGTATTCTTTTCATAATATACTACCTCCTATCTTATCTGCTTAACCAATTTGTACCATTCACACAGAAGGATAACCTACCAGTTGTAGCATTATCCATCTTGAAACACAACAGACCTGATTTAGCCGATATAGTACCTGTTACAGTAGGGAGAATCAATGCTTTATTGGAAGACTCCAGTTCCAACACCGATTCTTTACTTGAGGCGGTTGATGCAAGATTGTCGCTGATTTTGGTTCCGGTAACAACAATAGGAGCTGACGAAGGAGAAACTTTAGTAATATTCACCGCAGCAGCACCATCAGCCTTCAGGGTTTTCCACTGACCATTGTTACAGCAGAACTCAATAGATTGAGTCATGTAATTATACACCATCAATCCGGGAGTACTTAAGTTGTTCCGTTCGGTAGATGTTACTGAAGGAAGCAACAAAGCTTTACTACTGGAAACTAATTCCAAAATAGCTCCGGGAACAGGATCCTGATCCGTCCCGATAGCGATTTGGGATTTTACTTCTACCGCACTACAGATAAACAGTGCCAGCATCCAATAAATCATTTTTTTCATGTCAATAAAAATTTAAAAATTAGTAATTAAAAATCAGACTTATTTCGTCTTTTTATTTCTCATCATTCATCTTCTAAAATAGAAGTTGAGGTAATGGAAAATCCGAACAAAACCTATTTTTAATTTTTTATTCAAAAATGGTTTTTCCTTCTTCCAGTTCCCTCACAATAGAATTTGCATTTCCGTCACTTATTAAGTGATAGCTTTTTTTTATAATTAAGTTTGGAAAAAATATAATGTGCTGATTATTAATTTTATAGTTTTCTATATTCATCCAATCATTTACTGTATAGATCATATTTATTCGAATAAGCTCTTTATATATTATTGTTATTCAGGATGTTTATAAAAAGTTTGACATATTGAAGCATAAATCTTTATGTAAAATATTTAGTAAAATTTTTAGAAAGGGTATTCAAAAACAAAATAAACCATTATCTTTGTCAGCGGATATTAACCAATAAAAACCAAAATCAAAACTATGCAAAAAAAGTTTTTTGCTCAAAGCCGGAGGCTTATCTGCCTTATTATTTCCTTGTTTATATCGTTCTATGTGCTTGGACAGGAAATTTATCCCATACAGGTTTACACCAATTTGTATCCTCCGTATACCCCCGATATCAATAGTCTTTATTCCGGAACACAGGAAAAATTGGTGTTAACCTTGATTAATACGGATATGACTCGCCAGGTTTTACCAGTCCGATTAAGAATGAAGATTGTCGGAACGAATTTTTCATTAATTACTCCTCCGGAAATATTTACTCCTGAGGTTGAACTCTCTGCCGGAACTCCGCTGCGTCTTTCTTTATCGGATCTTGCTGCTTATTTCAAAAAAGAAAATCTTCGTCCTTCTTCCGATCCAACAGCTTTTTTTCGAACTGGTCGTTTGCCGGATGGTTTTTATCGTTTCCATTTTGAAGCATATGATGCACAGACCAATCTTTTGGTAAGTAATGTGAATGCTGGTTTTGCACAGGCTTGGATCACAACGGCCAATCCTCCGGTTTTAAACCTTCCTAAAAAAGGAGAATGGGTTGCAGAAACAGATATTCCCATGATCTTTTTTTCCTGGATGCCTATGCATAACAATAGTATCTATGCGGTATACCATACCGCATATGAATTTGCATTGTCAGAAATATATGATAAAACGATAGCTCCGGAGGCTGCATTTTCATATGCTCCGGTATTATTCAGGGAAGAAGTATCCCAAACGTCTTTTCTTTATACTTCAGCACATCCGGCCTTGATTCCCGGACGAAGATATGCCTGGCGGGTGCGTGCTATTACCCGTGACGGTTTTGAACCAATGAATGTTTTTACCAATGAAGGATATAGCGAAGTTTTTTGGTTTGACTATACTGCTGATTGTAAACCTGTACAACAAACAGTCGCAATTGCCGAAAATAACCGGATTCGTTTGAATTGGCTGGAAACTTCTGCTTCCGAGTGTACATTGGAATACAGAAAAACCGGGGCTTTGGATTGGGAAACGGAAACAGTATCAGCCGGAACTCATGTTTTATCAAAACTACAATCCGGAGTAGAGTATGAGTACCGGATTGCTTCCCGTTGTGCCAATAATGATGATTATGTATACAGTACCATTCAATCATTTCAATTACCGGAGAAAAATAGTCCGGGACCTAATTGCGGACTATTACCGGATTTATCTCTTCTTAATAAAGAAAAAATAAAAAAACTCTCTCCAGAAGATATTGTCTATGCCGGGGATTTTCCCATAAAAATAACAAAAGTTTCAGGATCCGGAACTTTTACAGGAGAAGGTTCTGTAATGCTTCCGGTATTGAAAAGTATTCTGGCTCCGGTAACATTTTCAGGAATTACAGTGAATACTGACAAAAAACTTCTTACCGGATATTTTGAGACAAAATATGATCAAACCGGAAAGAATAATACGATCTGGAATATTGACCAGACATTTTCCGGAGGCGGTGGAGTAGGGGATATTCGATCAGGGGAAGAGAAAGCCTCTTATACGGTTAAGTATGACATTGATGTCAGTCAACAGGCAACAATTGTTATGAAAAATCGTTCGGAACCAGAAGATTCTATTTCTGAAACTGATTCTTATATAATGAAGAAAGAAGAAAACCAATATTATGTGATTACTTATGTTGATACTAAAGGGAAAAAGCATAACCTCGAAACACCGGAAGTACCGGCGACGATAACCGATAAGTCCGGAAATACATATCTTGTGAATGAATCAGGAGACATCTCTCCTTTATATGAACAGTCTAAGTTGAAATTAAATCCGAAGACTCAATATCTTCTCCGAAATGATATCGCTGTTATGACGTTTGAAAAAACACCTCAAACAAAATACGCTTTGGATGTATACCAGGATGTATATAAAAAAGAAACTCTTTTTTTCGAAGAATATAAAACTACTGAAGAACATAGCATTGCTTCTGCAAAATTTATGCTTCCCGGAAAAAGCGATGAAGTTTTTGTTCGTCTGATTTCTTCTGCTGAAGACTTTCATCCGGAAAAGGTTCGTTTCCTTACTGGAAATGGGAAAGAAGTATTTGCCGGGAAATTTGATGATTCAAGACAAGGTTGGATACTGACAATGATTGGGAGTGAATCCGGAGACGGTCAGGAGTTGTTTGTTGTATATGAAGAAAATAAAAAACAGTTGGCTACTCTTGCCCGCTTACGCCTTTATGCTTATCAGCCTAAGGATATCAAAGTTCGTTTAGTCCCGGTCAATGGTTTTAGTCTGGATACGAAGAATATAAGTGCTTTGTTAGATGATATTTATCGTTCGGTTGGAATCAATTGCCAAATCAAAGTAGAAGATAATTTTGAAGATAATGTTTGGGATCTCGATGAAAATGGGAAATTACAGGTAACAGGCAGTGGCTTATTTTCAAGGTTTACTCCGGAGATGAAAATACTTAATGGAAATTATACCGTATCAAAAGGTACTGATTTCGAAAAAGATGCTTTGTATCTTTTTATGCTTGAATCTTCAGATTCTTTACAGGTAACAGGAGATATGCCCCGGGGCAAACAATTCGGATATCTTTTTTCAGGAGCCGGCGGACAAACAGTCGCTCATGAAATAGCACACGGACACTTTAAACTCCAACATACCTTTGACTATCATTTTAACAAGGAAGATTTGCCTGATAATCTGATGAATTCTCCCGGAGGTACAGAACTTTCTAAATTTCAGTGGGATGCAATCCATCATCCGGGCATTGTCATTGGTCTTTTTGAAAAAGATGAAGATGCTATGACAGTAAGCTATAATAATAAAAAAGTGTATGATTTTCTGGAACAACTTAGGTTGTCTTTCCAGCATGAGAAAATTGTTAAAACAGTGGGTGATATGTTGATCTCTGAAAAAAAAGGAATTACCATCAATGGCATTAAGTATCCTTCCATATCTTTGACATTCACTAAAAATACCAGCTATAAATTCGGAAATGTTGAACCAAATTTATTTTCTGAAAAAAATATTTATGGGAAAGAAGTTTTTTGTATCGGATATTCAAACAATGCCATAAAGATAGTAGTCCAAACAAGTCAGGATAGACAAAATTTGGTCGATTTTTTACATGGAAAACGGGCGAATGCTTTTTTGTTGTTTGTTGCAGGGTACAGACCTCAGGATGAGATAATGGATTTTTTAAATCCTAATGTAGATAAAAAGGAAGATGTTAATCTTTGGGATAAATTAGTTGGATTTGTTCAAAAAAATCCTACAGATTCAGATTTGAAAGATTATTGGAGTGATAATTTGATTTCAGATCAGATGATTGTTCGTTTAAAACCTAAAAAAGTAACCTATATGACAGGATATGATGAAATTGGAACTTCTAATCACCGGAATGAAAATAATTTTAAATTAAGTTATGCTTCCTGGGTTAGAAAATATTTGCGTTATAGCGAAAAAAAGTTAGATACGGATGATGTGCAGGTGATATTCAATACCATACCCAATTTGTCTGGTTTTATTCAACGGCGGAACAATGGTAGAAGATTGGGCCGGGAATACGTGCTGGAATTGGAAAGTTTATGTTTGAAAGATAATAATGGAGAAATAAAGGATACGTTGGATATTGTATGTCACAGCATGGGGTTTGCACATGCCTTAGGCATAATTGATGCAGTAAGGAATGCAATGAATACCAGTTTAAAAGGTATTACTTTAGGAAGATTTTATATCTTTGCTCCCGAAAATGCCCATTCAGGAGAAGTCAATATTGATGAATGGCAGGAAGTTTGGCAATATGGAAGTGATGAAAGTAAAATGCAAACTCATCCCTTACTACAGGATGGAATAGCTCCACAATCTGCTGTGAAAGGAATCGGAGATAAAAGAGTATTTATTCCAAAAGAAGAAAAAACGCAAGGTTTCTTGGGTAGCCATTCTATTAAAAATTATGATTGGATATTTTCTTTACCTGCAGGATCAAAAGGTTACATCAAACCAAGATGAAAAATGATTAATTTGTTGTAACTTTTTTGAACACGAATTAGAACGAATCAAAACAATTCAATCAAAAAAAAATAGAAAATTCGTCTAAATTTGTTTAATTCGTTCTAATTCGTGTTCAAAATATTTATAATAAAACTATTTTAAACTCAAAATAACCTCAATATTTTAATATGGACAATCAAAACTCAGAGACGATTTTATCGAAATCGCTACTTTTATTTGTTCTTTCATTGATAATAGATGTCATTATATCTTCTGTTCGAATGTGTTTTGTGGACAGTTCCGGAGGTGTAAGCGATAAGACTTTCCATGCAATAGGAGTGTATCTCTTAATGCTCATCCTCGCCGTCCTCTTTTCCTTCCTCTTCGCAAGGAAATATTACATGGCAAAAATGGATGAATTAATATACGGTTTCTGGGATACCTGGGATATCATGTGGCCGCTCCAGCTAATATATTTTGTTATTTGTTTGGTATTAGGTTGGCTGGTTTGATGATGAAAATCTTATCTTGGCGCTCTCTTATATAAGATCAAAGCAATAAAGGAATACACAATATTCGGAATCCAAACGGCTATAAAGGGACTAACATATCCGGAAATGGCAAATGTAGATGTAATTTGCATAAACAAGATATAAGAAAAACTTAAGAGCAATCCCATACCGATGTTGAACCCCATACCTCCTTTTATCTTACGAGAAGAAAGGGCCGCTCCGATAATGGTAAGAATAAAAGCGGCAAAAGTCATGGAAAAACGTTGGTGATATTCAATCTCAAATAACTGTATGTTACCTATTCCGCGTTCTTTCTGCCGTTTGATGTATTTGTAAAGTGCAGGTGTAGTCATTTGCTCACAATCATTGACTGATATTAAAAAATCGGAAGGAGCCATAACCAACACGGTATCAATCTTTTCACCATGACTAATTGTTTCTTTCATACCTGTGAATTCTCGGACCGTATAGTCATTTATCGTCCAGTGATTGATTGAATCATAGGTAATAGATTGTGCCGTGAGACGGGAAATAAGTTCTTTTCCATCAAATTTTTCCAGAGAAAAATGCCTTCCGGTACTTGTTTTGTCATTGTAGCTACCGATATAAGCAATGACTCCCGGACTGACTCCAAATTGTACATTTCTGGCATAATCTACACTTTTGTCCCTGATATATTTATTCTGAAAGGCAATTCGGGTAGTATTGGCAGGAGGAATAATAAAACTGTTCAGCAATAAGGTAAATCCGGCAATAAAGGCTGCCGAAATAAGATATGGACGCATCAGCCTCGGAAAACTGATTCCACCGGAAAGCATAGCTATTATCTCCGAATTATCTGCTAATTTCGACGTAAAGAAAATAACAGCAATAAAAGTAAACAGCGGACTGAATAAGTTGGCAAAATAAGGAATAAAGTTCATGTAATAATCAAAAATAATGGCCGTGGTAGGGGCATTATTAACCATGAACTTATCAATTTTTTCATTCAAATCAAACATGACCGAAATGGATATGATCAAAAGAATGGCAAAAACATAAGTGCCAAGGAATTTTTTGATGATATAACGGTCTATTTTTTGAAGGAATTTCATATGCTGCCAAATACGCAGCGCAAAGGTGGGGATTTTTTTTGAAACTGTGAAATCTGAATGCAAAAATAACTTCTTTATACAAGGTCATATTTTTCATTCTCAATTGAAAACATTAATTTTGCTCTTTCAAAAAAATAAAATGGATTTTGAATTACAATATGCCGATCCGCATTCTATGGCAAGAGCGGGAAAAATCACAACTGATCATGGTGTGATAGAGACCCCTATATTTATGCCGGTTGGAACGCAGGCATCGGTTAAGGCCGTACATTTTACGGAATTAAAAGAAGATGTCAAAGCAGAAATCATACTGGGGAATACGTATCATTTGTATTTGCGTCCTGGTATAGAAATACTGGAACAAGCCGGAGGAATACACAAATTCAATGGTTGGGATAGACCTGTGCTGACTGATAGCGGAGGCTTTCAGGTTTTTTCTTTGTCGGAAAACCGGAAGTTGAAAGAGGAAGGAGCCGAATTCCGTTCGCATATAGATGGTTCTAAACATTTGTTTACTCCGGAAAATGTGATGGATATCCAACGTAGTATCGGTGCGGATAT
>JAVBMQ010000163.1:0-37292 GCA_031552335.1 Bacteroidales bacterium
GCCAAAGTCGGTATCTGGGCACACTGGGGTCCTCAGTGTGAACCGGAAGCCGGAGATTGGTATGCCCGTTTCATGTATTATGTCGGATCGGGAGCATACAATTATCATCTGTCAAAATATGGCAATCCTTCCGTATTTGGATTTAAGGATGTGATTAACGCATGGAAAGCTGATCAATGGGATCCGGATTATTTAGTTGGACTGTTTGAAAGCGTCGGCGCCCGATATTTTATGGCATTGGGAAATCACCATGATAACATGGATTTATGGGATAGCCAGTACCAACCATGGAATTCCGTCAATATGGGGCCTAAAAAGGATATTATAGACGAATGGGCAAAGGCTTGTGAAAAATACGGATTACCGCTTGGTGTGAGCATTCATGCTTCCCATGCGTGGACTTGGATGGAACCTTCACAGGATTATGATGGAAAACTGACAAAAGTCAATGGAACCGGTAAATGGTGGGAAGGATATGATCCACAGGATTTATATGCACAAAACCATCCTCGTAGTGTGGGTAGCAGTAATTCCGGAACCATTCATTCGCAATGGGAATGGGGACAAGGTGCCGCACAACCCTCTAAGGAATATCTGACCAAATTTTACAATCGTACTGTAGACGTCATCAATAAATACAATCCGGCAATGGTCTATTTTGACGATACTGCCTTGCCTTTTACACCGATCAGTGACGAAGGATTGAAAATTGCCGCCCATTTTTATAACAAAAGCCTGGCAGATAATAACAATGATATGCAGGCTGTAATTATGGCAAAAAAACTTACCGAATCGCAAAAAGATGCAATAGTTTGGGACGTAGAACGTGGTATTCCCGATCGGAGACAGGAAGAATACTGGCAAACCTGTACTTGTATCGGTGACTGGCATTACAACCGTTCCATCTATAACAACAATGGATATAAACCGGCATCGACCGTTATCAAAATGTTGGTGGATATCGTAAGTAAAAATGGTAATCTCCTTTTAAGTATTCCTATTCGTGGTAATGGCACGATAGATGAAAAAGAGTTGTCCATCCTGAACGGAATTAAAGCTTGGATGGACATCAACAGTGAAAGTATTTATGGCACCAATACATGGAATACTTTTGGTGAAGGCCCTACAGCTGAAGCTGCGAACCCAATCAACAATCAGGGTTTTAACGAAGGGACAAATTATACAGCTGAAGATATTCGTTTTGTTCAAAAAGACGGATATGTTTACGTTACCGTAATGGGATGGCCCTCGACACAACAAATCAACATTAAATCTCTGTCATCCGTTTCGCCATATTACACAGGAAAAATAAAGAGTGTTCAGCTTTTGGGAGCAGGCGATGTACAGTACACATGTGATCGTTCAGGATTGAAAGTCTCTTTGCCTACTTTACACCCCAATGAAATTGCTTTTGTATTAAAAGTCGGATTTACAGAAGAAATAATATTTGATGATTTCAAAACCTTATGGAACGAGGCTAATAATATGGTGATTGAAGCCAGTCAAAATACTGGAATCAATACCGGACAATATGATTCGGACAAAGTAAGTCAATTAAATGCTGTAGTTCAGGAACTGGTTAATATAAAAGAAGATACAAATCTTCCTGAGATTAAGCAGGCTTTCAGTCAATTACAATCCGCTTTTGCTGCTTTTGTGCTAAATGCACGTATAAAAGGAGGTGTTGCCGATGAACTTCGCACTCAAAATGTAACGGCAAAATACCTGAAAGAGGTGCGCAATTTTTCCCGTTCGGATGCTGGTGTTTCACCTAACAGCCGTTGGGGATTACTGGGAGACCCTTGGATCGTTACTCCCAATATCATCAACCAGGAAAACAATACCCGTGGAGGATTTGATGCGTGGAATGCGTGGAATGATTGGAGCGGACGTTCTATCGGCATACAGAAATGGAACAATACTGATCTTGCTATTACCGACGGAATGATCTACCAGGTTACCAAACTGCCTGCCGGAAATTACAGCCTGAAGATGTATGTACACGAACAGGAAGGTTTCAAATCCGGAGAAAGTTATTTGGTAGTCGCCAATGGAAATGTTTTACCTTTGAATAATGAGGTAAAAAGTAAGGCAATTACATATTACGATATGTCTAACTGTGTAACAAAACAACAATACACTTGTTGTGCATTCCAACTAACCGAAGAAACGGAAGTATCCATTGGTTGGTCTGTTTCCATTGCTGCAAATGCTACCGGTCACAGTATACGTGTAAATGACATTCGTTTATTGCAGGATGCAAATGATGTTTCGGCTATTTATTTGAAAAACTATACCAATATTCAACGGAAAGATATGGGTTATAAACGTTTTGGTATCCCTACCCATTGGACAACTCAAAACTTCAATATTCCCCAGTCAAATGCCGATGGTACCAAACAGGGAATTGACAAATTTCCCGGTTATAGTACTCTGATGATGGGTGTATGGAACGATCTCTCTTCTGCCTCCGGCGACTTGAGCAATGCCAAACTTTACCGTAAAGTTTCCTTGCCTGCCGGAACCTATTTTTTTGGTGCCAGCTATGAATCGCTTTACCAAATAAGCAAAGGTTTTTTATTTGCTTCATATGAATTACCGGATTTATCAACTGTAGAAACAAAAGCACTGGCTTGTTATGATATGCGGGAAAGTGGAAAAGATGACAAATGGTATGGGTTGACGTTCACCCTTCCGCATGACACTGCTGTATACCTGGGATGGGTCAACAATTTTAGAGCTGGCTCTACTACCCAGGAATTCAGGGTAAAAGATGTTGCTTTATTGCGTTATCTTGAATCTCCCTCTGAATGGATAGACACAGAGGCTTTTCAAACAAACAATGCTTCATTAGAACTTTCTTCACAAGAATTTGCTAAAGTGACAAATGCTTCCTATGTACAAACTCCTGATAATGAGTCTTACATTGCAGGAAAGGATGGTACGGAAATTTTTTTCGGACAGGTGGACCTGACCGATGTTGATAAAATTTTTGTACGAACTGCTGCAACATCTATTGGTGCGAATGCTACATATGATGTCTATCTCGATAAACAAACGACTCCCTGGGTTTCCATTCCTGCTTTAAAGACTACGAGAACAAACGCATTTACTGTGTCTCAAAAGGAAGTGGTTCCAACGACGGGAATTCATTCTTTACGTATAGTATTTAAAGGACATGCTTCGAATCTTTTATCCATAGGGGTAAGTTTGAAAACAACAGGGCTCCCTAAGAATCCAGTTTCTTCTAAACAAACCTGGTTGATAAATACGGAAGGAAAAATATTAAATATCAAAGGACTGACTGGCGAAAATGTAACGATTTATGATGCAATGGGTAGAATTTGTTACAACAATGTCCAACAAAA
Source organism: Bacteroidales bacterium (assembly GCA_031552335.1). Lineage (GTDB taxonomy): Bacteria > Bacteroidota > Bacteroidia > Bacteroidales > Azobacteroidaceae > JAISFI01. Next base: position 3,369 of record JAVBMQ010000163.1, read on the forward strand.
AGGAAATCTGTCTATCACCCTTCAGGGAAATACTATATATATTGTGCGTATCGGAAATAGCAGTGTGAAAATCCGGACAGAATAACAAATAGTAGTATGAAAGCGAAGATTATATCAGGAAATAAATATCTGATTCATCTGGATAAAGGTTTTATATTATTCGTGTAGGTACACAAAGTTATAAGTTGATATCGCGATAATTTTATCATATGAACTACAATTGTGCAATTCGGATTAGTATTATTTTTAATAACATTTTATTATGAAAACAAATTTACTTTTAAAAATGGTGTTACTTGGCATTATGCTGGTAAGTTTTTCAATAAGCGAAAATGCCATTGCTAAAAATGCAGTATTGAGGGCAGACGATACAGAATGTTTCACACCTGCATACTCCGACCGGCAAAATCTGGTTCCGGATCCTTATTGCAATAGTCTGGACGGATTTGGTGGCTGGGGAAACAAATCAGTCAACTATGATCCTGATTATGTTTATTGTGGTGCCTCTAGTGTTGTCATTCCTTCTCGTTGGAGCGGGACGTTTGAAATTACCGGGCTATCGGCCAATACTGTGTACCGATTCATTGCCAAAACGTATGCAACATCAGGCTCTATTGTAAAATTTGCTTTGTATGGTCACAATATGGGCGAAGGAGATTTGACTTTGTTTCTTTCTACTCAGGAAAATGTGTGGCAAACAGCTGATTTTACATTCAAGACAGGCGAGTCGGGAGGTGGAGTCTATTTTGTTTCTGAAAGCGGTGGAAGTGTTTATATCGATAACTATGAAGTGTATGTTGTTCAGGAACCTCAAGTCACCATCAAATATCAGGATACAGATGGCAATATGTTGAAAGAAGATCATGTGATCACGAGTAGCTGGGGCATGAATGTGCCTGGTTTTATCACAATAGGAAAAAAATATACTGCAAGTGTATCGGATAAAAACGAAATAGAAAAAGATGGCAATTTCTATCACTATGACGCGCAAAATTCCACTGATCATGTAATGATTACAGAAGGCAATAATGAAATCATACTCAAATTTTCTAAGAGTGTGCCTCCAAGCGACAATTCGGATCTGGCAGACCTATCGGTACCTGGAGGTACTTTACATCCGACTTTTGATACTGAGACTTTCATTTATACAGTAAAATTACCTTCTGAAACTATGTCTATTATTCCGGTTGTAACAAGGGCAGAACCAGGCCAGACACTTTCCGGAGATGGGGTAGTTGATGTAACATCCGGCGAAGGAAGTTCTGTAATCACGGTCACATCAGAAGACCAATCTTCTTCTAAAACCTATACGATCAACTATATAGTAACTCCTTCCGATGATACGTTTGTTCCTACATACTCCGACCGATCTATCCTGTCTCCGGATCCATATTGTGACAGCTTGGAAGGCTTCGGAGGCTGGGGAAGCAAATCTGTCAACACCAATCCGGATTATATCTACAGTGGACCTAATAGCATTACTGTAGGTGGCGGTTTTTCAGGGACACTCGAACTTACTGGATTACCTGAAAACACAGTATTCCGTTTCATTGTCAAAGATTACGCTCCGGCAGGTGCTGTGGCAAAATTCGGATGGTATAATCATAAATTGGGAGGCGGGGATATTGATTTAATCCGATCAAGTATTAATGATACATGGGAAACGCTAGACTTTACATTCAAAACGGGAGAAGAAGGGAGCGGAATATATTATGTAAGTGAAAGTGGCGGTAATGTATACATCGATAATTACGAAGTGTATTTCGTTGATGAACCTCAAATCACAATCAAGTACCAGGATTTGGCTGGTAATACATTAAAAGCCGACCGTTTTGTCATAAGTGATTGGGATATCGCCCCGTCTGCCTATTTGATGATAGGTAAAACTTATACTGTCGACGATTCGGATAAGGAAACAATTGCTTATAACGGAAAAAACTATAGTTATGATGCTACTTCAACTGATCATGTAATGATCGAAGAGGGAGAGAATACCATTATTTTGAAATTTTCCCAAGATAGTGACATTCCGGAAATAATTTTCAAAAATAAACTGGAGATATCCAATTCTTCCAACGGAATCAGTATCCGAAGCGACCGGAATATTCAGCTTCCTATTTTCACCTCTGACGGCAAATTAACTAAAATTGTTCAGGTGAAAGAAGGAATCAATAATATATTTTTGTCTCATGGGTTGTATGTTATTGATGGACAGTTATGCGTTGTACGATGAAATATATCTGCTCCTCAATATACCTGCAGATTGCTGAATAATCTTATTTTACAGCCTCTTATTTTCTCAGTAAGAGGCTGTGAATATTGTGTCTAATACAAATCAAATGGAATTTATATTTATATTTGTAGTATATTTCTTTTCAAAATACAACATGAAAAATATTTTTTACCAAACAATACTGGGACTAATCTTATGTTCCGGTATTTTCTCCCCGGCAAATGCACAACAAACAGAGGTTTTCGAAGAACCAATGCAGGAGGGCATTTATTCTCCAACCTGGCAATCATTGTCACAGTATGAAACACCCGAATGGTTCAAGAATGCCAAGTTTGGTATCTGGGCACACTGGGGACCGCAATGTGAAGCGGAAGCTGGTGACTGGTACGCACGAAGCATGTACTACAAAGGCAGTGGAGCTTACAATTATCACATTTCACATTATGGAGATCCGGCTGTATTCGGATTCAAAGATATTATCCATGCATGGAAAGCCGATCAATGGAATCCTGATTCGTTGGTGCAACTATACAAACGGGTAGGTGCCCGTTATTTCATGGCGCTAGGTAACCACCATGACAACCTGGATTTATGGGATAGTAAATACCAGCCCTGGAACTCAGTCAATATAGGTCCTCAAAAGGATATATTAGCCGGGTGGGCTGAGGCATGTAAGAAGTATGGATTGCCGCTGGGAATCAGTTTTCATGCATCCCATGCCTGGACCTGGTATGAAGGATCTCAGGATTATGATGGTAAACTAACCCGGGCAGACGGTGCCGGAAAATGGTGGGAAGGATATGATCCACAGGATTTGTATGCACAGAATCATCCACGCAGTGAAAAAAGTACAAATGAAGGCTCTATTCACGGACAGTGGAATTGGGGAAACGGTGCTGCACAACCTACGGCTGAATATATCACAAAGTTCTACAATCGTACCTTAGATGCAATTAACCGCTATAATCCCGAAATGATCTATTTTGATGATACAGCACTTCCTTTTTATCCGATTGATGATGCCGGATTGAAAATTGCTGCTCATTTTTATAATAAAAGCCTGAAAGACAACAAAAGAAAAATGCAGGCTGTGGTGACGGGAAAAGTTCTCAATGAAGAACAAAAAGAAGCTATATTGTGGGATGTTGAACGTGGTGCTCCTGATAAGATACAGGAAAAGTACTGGCAAACCTGTACTTGTATCGGCGATTGGCACTATAACCGTGGAGTATATAACCAAAACCGTTACAAATCAGCCCCAACAGTGATTAAAATGTTAGTGGATATTGTAAGCAAAAACGGGAACCTGCTGTTAAGTGTTCCGGTGCGGGGAAATGGTTCTATTGATGAGAAAGAAAAGGCAATCCTTCAAGAAATCGCTGCCTGGATGGATGTGAATAAAGAAAGTATTTATGATACCCGGCCCTGGAAAATACATGGTGAAGGTCCGACTGTAGATGCTGTTAACCCGCTCAAAGCGCAGGGGTTCAATGAAGGGACAAAATATACAGCAGAAGATATCCGATTTGTCCGGAAAAACAATGTTGTATATGCTACTATCATGGGAAAGCCGGCAGGAAAAGAAATTGTGATCAAATCGTTTGGAGAAAAATCACCTTATTATAATGGAAAAATTTCAAATATAAAATTACTGGGATCGGGTAAAGTGAAATATACTCAGGATGCAGACGGACTGAAAGTTTCATTGCCTGAAAAATCTCCCAATGACATTGCATGGGTACTGAAGGTGGAATTTAAGAAATAAGATTTGAGATAACGATGGATAATAAACAAGGATACAAACAAAAAGAATATATATCCCCGGTGAAACGCTATTGCCAGACACTGGAGTTGATAGATAATCCGGAATTGGTACAGGAATATATTATGCGGCATAGCGAAAAATATCATTGGCCTGAAATCAGGGATGGTATCCGTTCTGTTGGTATTCTTGAAATGGAGATATATTTGTTAGGGACAACACTTTTTATGATAGTGGAAACGCCTCTTGATTTTGATTGGGACGAAGCATTTGAGAAACTGGCCCGACTTCCGCGTCAGGCAGAATGGGAAGAGTACATGGCTTTATTTCAACAAGCAAGTGCCGGAGCTTCATCTTCCGAAAAATGGAAACTTATGGATAGGATTTTTCATTTGTATGAATAGTCTAAATTTTTAAAAACAAGATTATAACACAATTAACATATCATGGAATACAGAGAAATAGGAAAAACAGGCATGAAAGTGTCTGCAATCAGCTTTGGGGCATCTTCTTTGGGAGGGGTTTTTCATTCTTTAAAAGAAGAATCAGGGATACAAGCTGTTTATACTGCATTAGATAATGGAATCAATTTTATAGATGTCTCTCCTTATTATGGGCACCTGAAGGCTGAAACAGTTTTGGGAAAAGCATTAAAGAATGTAAACAGAAACCGTTATTATCTTTCAACCAAGGTGGGGCGTTATGGAAAAGAAGGTGTAAATTACTGGGATTATTCCGCAACAAAAGCCAAAACGAGCGTTTACGAGAGCATGGAACGCCTTCATGTGGAATCTATCGACCTGATTAATATCCATGATATTGAATTTGCTGATTTGGAACAGGTTTGTAATGAGACGCTTCCGGCTTTGCTGGAATTACGCCGGGAGGGAGTCGTAAAACACGTAGGTATAACTAACCTGAACCTGCGTCATTTTCGATATGTAATCGACCATGTGCCAGCCGGAACGGTTGAAAGTATTTTATCCTTTTGTCATTATACGTTGAACGATGATTCATTGACGGATTACCTGGACTATTTTGAATCTAAAAATACAGGGGTCATCAATGCATCTCCCTACTCAATGGGCTTGCTGACCGAACGGGGTGTTCCTGATTGGCATCCTGCTCCGGAGGCATTGAAACGATTGGCTGTAAAAGCAGTGAACCACTGTAAAACAAAAGGCATTTTCATAGAACAACTGGCAGTAAGTTTTGCTGTGGCAAATCCACGGATCGCAACCACTTTGTTCAGTACTACAAATCCGGATAATGTGCTGAAAACCATTGGATATGCGAATGCTCCTTTAGATATGGAAATATTAAAAGAAGTACAGGAAATTTTTGCTCCGGGTTTTCGTGATACCTGGGTAAACAGTTGACATGGAAATAATGAAAACAATACAGATAACAGATCCGGGGAAAATCAGCCTGATGGATATTCCTAAACCGGAGTTAAAGCCCGGTCATGTTTTATTGAAAATTGCTTATGTCGGTTTTTGTGGTTCCGACCTGAATACATTCAGGGGATTGAATCCATTGGTGAAACTCCCTATTATTCCGGGACATGAGATTGGCGCTGTAATAGACGCTGTTGCGGAAAATGTACCCCGCGCTTTACAACCCGGGATGCATGCAACGGTCAATCCTTATACGAATTGTGGCTATTGTCCGGCTTGCAGGAATGGCCGTCCGAATGCCTGTGAGTTTAATCAAACATTCGGAGTGCAACGTGACGGAGCGATGTCGGAGTATTTGCTCGTTCCCTGGGAAAAAGTAATTGCCGATCATGACATTTCGGTTCGTGACTTTGCACTGGTAGAACCGATGAGCGTCGGTTTTCATGCCGTAAACCGTGCGGAAGTAACAGACCTGGATACGGTTATGGTAATTGGTTGCGGGATGATTGGTGTAGGAGCTATTGTCCGGGCGGCACTCCGTGGCGCTAAAGTTATTGCTGTAGATGTGGATGCCCAAAAACTTGCTTTGGCCAAACGACTTGGAGCGGGTTGTACGATCGATTCCTCAAAGGAAGATATTCACAAACGTGTACAGGAAATAACAAACGGATCCGGAGCGGATGTGATCATCGAGGCGGTCGGCCGTCCTGAAACCTATCTTGCATCTGTCTCAGAAGCAGCTTTTACCGGACGGGTGGTTTATATCGGTTATGCCAAGGAAAAAATTCCTTTCGACACACAGTATTTTGTTAAGAAAGAACTGGATATCCGTGGTTCGCGTAATGCCATGCCTTGTGATTTCAAAGCAGTGATGGAATATATGAAGCGCGGGACTTGTCCGGTAAATGAATTGATAACTGCTGTTTATGCACCGGAAGAGGCCCAGACTGCATTGGAGAAATGGTCAGCCAATCCGGGAGAAGTATTCCGTATCTTAATACAATTCTGATGATGCAATATCCGATAATCGATGCCCATGCTCATCTCTGGCTTCATCAGGATGCAGAGGTGGAAGGGAAAAGAATAAAAACATTGACAAAAGGTCAGTCTATGTTTATGGGAGAACTTCGCCAGATGCTGCCCCCTTTTATGATTGATGGAAGGAATACTGCAGAAATTTTGTTATCCAATATGGATTATGCGCAAGTGTCTGCTGCTGTTATTACCCAGGAATATATCGATGGACTGCAAAACGATTATTTGTTGGAAGTACAGCATAAATACCCGGATAGATTTCTGTGTTGCGGGATGGTCGATGCCCGTCGCCCTGGGTACTATTCTCATGCAGAAACATTAATCGGACAGGGTTTCCGGGCAATCAAAATTCCTGCACAGCGGTTAATCACTGAAAACAGCCGCATATGGCTGACTTGTGACGAAATGATGAATATGTTTCGCCTCATGGAGAAAAATCATATCCTTTTGTCCATTGATTTAGCTGATGGAGCGGAGCAGGTGGCCGAAATGGAAGAAATTATATCCGAATGTCCGTCACTGAAGATTGCCATTGGTCATTTTGGAATGGTAACTCGCAAAAACTGGCAGGAACAAATCAAACTGGCTCGACATGAACATGTAATGATAGAATCAGGTGGTATCACCTGGCTTTTTAATGATGAATTTTATCCGTTTACCGGTGCTGTCCGGGCTATTAAAGCAGCAGCAGAACTTGTTGGCATGGAAAAACTCATGTGGGGATCGGATTATCCGCGTACGATTGTAGCGATCACATACCGTATGTCAGTTGATTTTATCATTAAATCGAATCTGCTTTCGGAAGAAGAAAAGGCTTTGTTCTTAGGTAAAAATGCCACAAGGTTTTATAACTTTACAAATTTACCGGAACTTCCTTACATAAAAAATATGTCGGAATAATAACAGTTGAATAATCACATGGAAACACTAAACAGAAAAACAGCCAAAGACACAAAATTATATCCGGAACGCATCATACAGTTTGGCGAAGGTAATTTTTTGCGTGGATTTGTCGATTGGATTGTATATCATATGAATAAAAAGGTTGATTTCCAATCCGGAGTAGTAGTTGTACAGCCCCTTCCCAATGGCATGATTGATGTGCTGAATGAACAAGATGGTTTGTATCTGTTGAATTTACAAGGGATCGATAATGGAAAGACAATCGATAACATAGAGTTAATTGATGTAATCACACGGGGACTAAATCCTTATTCGCAGTTTGACGATTACCTGAAACTGGCAGAGAACCCAGAGATGCGTTTCGTAATATCTAATACAACAGAAGCCGGGATCATGTTCGATCCTGCCTGTCAATTAAGTGATAAACCAGCTACATCTTATCCGGGTAAACTTACACAATTACTTTTTCATCGTTTCAAAATATTTAATGGTGACACAAACAAAGGCTTGATAATCTTTCCATGTGAACTTATTTTTCATAATGGAAAGGAACTTAAAAAATGTATCTATCAATATATTGAATTATGGAATTTGGGCGAAGAATTTCAGAACTGGTTCAACACAGCCTGCGGAGTCTATTCTACATTGGTAGACCGTATTGTCCCGGGATATCCCAAAGATTCTATTGATGTGATTCAGAACTGTACTCAGGTAGAAGATAAATTGGTAGTCAAAGCAGAAATCTTTCATTTGTGGGTAATTGAGGCGTCGGAATCTGTTGCCGGAGAATTCCCTGCTTCCAAAGCCGGATTGAATGTCTTGTTTGTCTCCAGCGAAAAACCCTATCATGACCGGAAAGTAACGCTTCTGAATGGTCCGCATACCGTATTATCGCCTGTCGGTTACTTGTCAGGATTAAATACCGTGCGAGAATGTGTAGAAGATGAGGTCATCGGAAAATATGTTCACAAAGTCATGTTTGATGAGTTGATGCAGACGCTTGACCTACCAAAAGCAGAATTGAAGCAATTTGCTCAGGATGTCCTTGACCGTTTCCGCAATCCTTTTGTGAAGCATTTTGTTACCAGTATCATGCTGAACTCGTTTCCTAAATATAAAACCCGCGATTTGCCGGGATTAAAAACATATCTGGAAAGAAAAGGAGAACTTCCCGATGGATTAGTGCTTGGTTTGGCAGGTATCATTACTTATTATAAAGGTGGAAAACGGGGTGATGAAACAATTATGCCTAATGACGATAAAGCAATTATTGATCTGCTGGCTGCACTTTGGAAGACAGATGATGTACAAAAAATCGCACAAGAGGTATTAGCCGCAGATTTTATCTGGGGAGAAGATCTCAATAAGATTCCGGGACTGACAGAGAAATTGACCGGATACTTGCAATCTATCCGGGAAAAAGGCATGTTGGAAACCGTAAAATCCATTTTGTAAATGATGAAGTATATCAAAATAAATCCGGCAGATAATGTGGCTGTAGCCATCAACAATTTATTCAGAGGAGATAAAATAACTACCGACACTGAAGAAATTGTACTGACAGCAGATATTCCTGCCGGGCATAAATTTGCTTTATGCGATATTCCGGCAAAAGCCGATATTATCAAATACGGTTATTCGATCGGACATGCCTGTGAAGATATATGGAAAGGTTCCTGGGTTAATGAAAAAACGATTAAAACCAATCTGGAAGGACTCCTTGATTACTCATATGCTCCCCAGAATATAAGTTTGGATATACCCAACCGCCATCTTACTTTCAAAGGATATAAGCGTGCAAACGGTGGAGTAGGGGTCAGGAATGAAATCTGGATTATCCCAACCGTAGGTTGTGTAAACGGAACGGTCAATTCATTGGCAGAAAAACTCCGTCAGGAAACCCAAATGCAAGGGGTGGATGCTATTGTTGCCTATCCGCATAACTATGGGTGTTCTCAATTGGGAGATGATCATGAAAATACCCGTAAGATTTTACGCGATATGGTTCTTCATCCCAATGCCGGAGGTGTATTAGTCGTCGGATTGGGCTGTGAAAATAACCAGATAAGTACATTCCGTGAATTGTTGGGAAATATTGATGAAACACGAATCAAATTTATGGAAACGCAGCAGGTGGAGGATGAGTATGAAACCGGTATGCTCCTGTTGCGTGAAATATACAACGTCGTTTCTCAGGATACCCGGACCGATATTCCTCTTTCCGAATTGAAAATCGGCTTGAAGTGTGGTGGTTCTGATGGTTTTTCCGGTATTACCGCTAATCCGCTTCTGGGTGTTTTTTCTGATTTTCTGATTGCCCAGGGTGGTAGTACGGTTTTGACGGAAGTACCGGAGATGTTTGGCGCTGAAACCATTTTGATGAACCGTTGTGTTGATAAAGATATATTCGATAAAACCGTCCACCTTATTAATGATTTTAAGGATTATTTCATCAAAAACAATCAGCCTGTATACGAAAATCCTTCTCCGGGGAATAAGGCCGGAGGCATTTCAACCCTGGAAGAAAAGTCACTTGGCTGTACCCAGAAATGCGGGAAATCGCAGGTGAAAGATGTCTTGATGTATGGAGACCGTATCCGAACAAAAGGCTTGAATTTATTGAGCGCTCCGGGAAATGACCTGGTTGCAGCAACAGCATTGGCTTCCTGTGGATGTCATATTGTATTGTTTACCACAGGTCGGGGAACGCCATTCGGAACTTATGTGCCTACTTTGAAAATCTCAACTAACACCCCTCTTTATGTCAAAAAACCGGGTTGGATAGATTTTGATGCAGGTTCACTGCTGGAAGGCACATCCATGGAAGATATAAAAGAAAATTTTATTGATTATGTTATTGCCGTTGCCAGTGGAGAACAGGTGAATAACGAAAAGAAAGGCTACCGTGAAATAGCCATATTCAAAACAGGAGTAACTTTATAGAAATCATTTATCCATGAAAACAAAAAAATACGGATTTGCTTTAGCCCTTATATTCAGCTTATTTTTTATTTGGGCGATAAGCAGTAACCTATTGCCGACCATGATCCGGCAACTGATGAAAACATTTGAGTTGAGCGCTTTTGAAGCGTCATTGACCGAAGCGTCTTATTGGATCGCTTACTTTATCTTTCCGATACCGATCGCCATGTTTATGAAACGGTATAGCTATAAAGCCGGTATAATTGTCGGCTTGTCTATTGCCGCATTAGGCGGACTTTTATTCTTTCCGGCCTCTGTTATCCAGCAATACTGGGCTTATCTGGGTATCTTCTTTATTATAGCAACCGGGATGTGTTTTCTGGAAACAGCAGCCAACCCGTATGTTACAGTGTTGGGTGACTCGGATACAGCTCCCCGGCGACTGAATCTGGCTCAATCGTTCAATGGATTAGGCGCTTTTATCGCTGCTATGTTCCTGAGCAAACTGGTGTTAAGTGGTAATGATTATTCCCGGGAAACGATACCTGCCGATTATCCCGGAGGATGGGATGGTTTTGTTCAGTTTGAAACCAATGCAATGAAAGTGCCGTATCTGGTTCTGGCTATTGTCCTGATAATAATTGCCATTGTATTTGTCTTTTCCCATCTGCCGAAAATAAAAGAAGGAGAACACGAAGAAGGAGATATCAAAGGCGAAAAACTCATAGACTTCAATGTCCTGAAGCGTTCACATTTGCGTTGGGGCGTCATCGCCCAATTCTTTTATAACGGGGGACAGACTGCTATTAATGCCATGTTTCTGATTTATTGTTGTAAATATGTCGGCTTGCCGGAAAGTACAGCAACTACTTACTTCGGATTTTACATGCTTGCTTTCTTGTTAGGACGTTGGATTGGAACTCTGCTGATGGTCAGATTCAAACCACAAAATATGTTGGTTGTGTATGCTGTTGCCAATATCATTTTGTGTGGTATTATCATGACTTTCGGAGGAATGATCGGACTGTATGCTATGTTGGGAGTTTCATTCTTTATGTCAATCATGTATCCAACACAATTTTCATTAGCTTTGGAAGGTTTAGGCAGTAAGACCAAAAGTGGTTCTGCCTTTTTGGTAATGGCTATTGTAGGCAATGTAGTTCTTCCTCCGCTTACAGGACATTTGATGGATATGAATGAACAGTTATATCATTTGGCCTATTTTGTGCCGTTGATATGCTTTATTTTTTGTGCATATTATGGTTGGAAAGGATATCGGGTTGTTAATTAAATGGAAATGAGATCATGAAAAAGTTTTATTATTTATTATTCGTCATGGCTTTTTTATATGCTTGTAAACCGGCAATGAAACAGTCTTACAACATTGATTCCGTAGCATCTCCCAAAGGAACGGAAGTGTTTCAGCCTGATTGGGATAATATTGCAGCAAATTATCGCTTCCCAGAGTGGTTTACAGATGCTAAATTCGGTATTTTTATTCATTGGGGACCATATGCTGTTCCGGCTTTTAATAATGAATGGTATCCACGTGATATGTATCAGAAAGATCATCGTGTTTATAAGCATCACAGAGAAACCTGGGGTCCGCAAGATCAGTTCGGATATAAAGATTTTATCCTGATGTTCAAAGCTGAAAAGTTTGATGCAGATGAATGGGCTGAATTATTCAAAAAGTCCGGGGCAAAATATGTTGTTCCAGTAGCTGAACACCACGATGGATTTGCTATGTATGACAGTGAAGTAAATAAATGGAACGCTGTCAAAATGGGTCCTAAGAAAGATATCATCGGAGAATTGAAGGTTGCCTTAAAGAAACAAAATCTTGTATTCGGACTTTCATCACATCGGGCAGAAAATGCATGGTTCTTTAATGGGGGGATGCAATTTCCTTCCGATGTGCAAGACACAACGATTACATTATATGGAAGACGTTATGAGAATGAAAAATACACAGATGATCTTGCCCGGGAATGGCTAACACATACTTATGAACTGGTAAATAAATATGAACCTAAATTAATCTGGTTTGACTGGACTGTGAATAATCCCGTGTTAATGCCTTATTTCAATAAGTTTATGGCCTATTATTATAATAATGCACTTGATTGGGGTGAAGGAGTTGTGGTTAATACAAAACAGGGATATCCTACCAATGTGCATGTGTGGGATGTCGAACGGGGTAAATCAGGTAAAATGATGCAATATCCCTGGCAGACAGATACATCTGTGGGTAAAAAATCCTGGTCATATATTGACGGAGAAGAAAATAAAACTCCTGAGCAGATTGTACATGATTTGATTGATATTGTAAGTAAAAATGGTAACCTGTTATTGAATATTGGTCCACGTGCCGACGGAACCATTACCGAAGAACAAAAAGCTGTATTGTTAGCCATTGGAAAATGGTTGGAAGTAAACGGAGAAGCAATCTATGGAACCCGTTGCTGGAAGAAATTCGGAGAAGGGAATGTTGAATCGACTAAAGGATCTTTTACTGACAATCAAGCAACAGCTTATACTGCGCAAGATATTCGCTTCACAACCAAAAACAATGATTTCTATGCCATTACACTGAATTGGAGCGACAAGGATATTATTGTAAAATCACTGAATAAAGATGTGATTGCGGATGCCAGGATTCAGGATGTTATACTTCTTGGATCAGAAGAGAAGATCCAATGGCAACAGACTGAAAACGGTTTAAAGTTATCTTTTCCAAAAGATAAGCCATGCGAGTATGCTTATTCTTTCAAGATCTCTTTCGATAGGAAAGTGGGTGATCATCTTCCTTCGGAAGCTGTAAATGAAGTAATGAAGCATGGAATGTAAGCCTTTGTTTTGAAGGATGAAAGGCCGTTTATGATTCGAAAAAAGCAAAAATCAAACTATAATCATATATATTATGAAATCAATTATTTATATTCTATTTATCAATTTTTTGATAAGCGCCTGCAACATCCATACTGTTTTTTCTCAAATTACAGAACGGGAACGCCCGAAAGAATGGGAGCAACTGGTAAAAGGTGGACAGTTTAAAGACCGCTTCCTTCCTATGAAGGGAAATATCCTTTCGTCTGATACCTGGGGTGCAGATTGTGTTCTTCCGCGTTATATCGACAACGGAATAGAAGACCGCATCTGGTCTTATTGGGGAGGGAATATCAAAAAAGGAGACGATGGTAAATACCATCTTTTTGTCTGTGGCTGGCTGGAATGTTCCCCGAAAGGACACATGGAATGGCCTAACTCGTACGTGTTTAATGCAATAAGTGACAACCTGACCGGTCCTTTCAAAGTTCGGAATGTGATTGGGAAAGGACATAATCCTGAGGTGTTTCAACTCAAAGACGGACGATATGTACTTTATGTAATCGACGGACGATATGTGACTGATGATCTGAACGGAAAATGGGAATACGGAAAATTTGATTTCAATGCCCGTGACCGTCGTGTTATCGAAGGATTATCCAATCTTTCTTTTGTTCAGCGCGAAGATGGATCTTATGTCATGGTTTGCCGTGGAGGCGGTATCTGGATTAGTCAGGATGGCCTTTCCGCATACAATCAGATAACCGATAAACGTGTTTATCCGAATGTTGCCGGCAAGTTTGAAGATCCTGTAATCTGGAAAGACCACATTCAATACCACATGATTGTGAATGACTGGCTTGGACGTATTGCATTTTATCTCCGTTCAAAAGATGGTATTCAATGGGTCGTCGATCCGGGAGAAGCGTATGTGCCGGGAATTGCAGTGCATGAAGACGGATTGGTGGAAGATTGGTTCAAGTTCGAACGGATGAAAGTTTTTCAGGATGAATACGGACGAGCCGTTCAGGCTAATTTTGCAGTGATTGATACCTTGAAACATGAAGATAAACCGTTTGATAGTCATAGTTCTAAAAATATAGGTATTCCTTTAAATCCTGGATTATTACTGGAAATTATGGATAAAAAACCTATTACAGCCAAAACAAAAACCATTCAGGTAAGAATACAGGCAGAAGAGGGTTTTAATCCTCAGATGGATGTAGATATTGCTTCATTGCGCTTTGGAGCTTCAGCAGAAGTAAACTACGGTCGTGGTTGCAAAGTGCTGAAAACCGAAACCGACGGAAATAATCTGATCGTTACGTTTGATGGCAAAGGAAATGGTATTACAGAAGATGAATTTGCACCGAAACTAATCGGTAAGTATAAAAGTGGGAAGATGTTGTATGGATATGCCCGTTTGCCATATGTAAATTACATAGAATCTATACTTTCCGCCCGTGCACCGTCTTTCAGTCAGTCCGGAAAATCATGGAACTGTACGATTGAAGTGCAAAATTTCGGACAGATTGCATCCAAAGAAGCTTCCCTGAAGATCGAATATATCAAGGAAGACGGCAAAAAAATACTTATGACATCAGGTAAAGTTCCGTCAATGAAACCATATGAAAAAAACGAATTGCAAATGGCATGTAAAAATGTAATATTTGAAAAAGGAAAAGAGTATGCATTGCTTGTGACGATTTATTCTGGGGAAAAAATGCTGTCTACGTTTTCTGTTAAAAGGATTTGATTGAATGTCTTATTTATAATTTATCGTATAAAAATTAAACTTAAATAATAATGATAAGATTATCTTCTGTTTTCTATTTTATGCTGATACTATTCTGTTTTAACCAGTACTCATCAGCACAAGTCTATCCAAAAGTTATCATATCCGGCGATTATGCGGATCCAAGCATATTGCGTGATGGAAAAGATTATTACATGACCCATTCGCCTTTTTATTATGCTCCGGGATTTCTGATCTGGCATTCACAGGATCTGATGAACTGGGAACCGATTTGTCGTGCTGTTCCCGAGTATAAGGGTTCGGCTATGGCTCCTGATCTGATAAAATACAACGGAAAGTATTACATTTATTATCCGGCAGAAGGTACTAACTGGGTTGTCTGGGCCGATGATATACGAGGTCCCTGGAGTAAACCGGTCGACCTGAAAGTGGGTTATATTGATCCTGGACATGTGGTAGGAGAGGACGGTAAACGTTATCTGTACCTGTGTGAGGGGATGAAAGTGCAACTTTCCGACGATGGACTTTCTACTATAGGAAAACCTGCTAAAGCATACGAGGGATGGGTGTTTCCTAAAGGTTGGAAGACAGAAGGTATGTGGCTCGAATCTCCTAAATTTATACAAAAAGATGGCTATTATTACCTGATATCTGCCCAGGGAGGAACTGCCGGTCCTCCGACCAGCCACATGGTGGTTGCCGCCCGTTCAAAAAGTGTGAATGGTCCCTGGGAAAATTCTCCTTATAATCCTGTTGTACATACTTATAGCGCCAATGATAACTGGTGGTCAAAAGGTCATGGCACATTGATAGATGATGTAAACGGTAACTGGTGGATTGTATATCATGCCTATGCCAATGCTTACTATTCTTTAGGTCGCCAGACATTGATAGAACCCATTGAGTGGACTTCTGACGGATGGTTTCAATTGAAAGCTACGGCCAATCCGATCATTCCGGAAGTGAAAATCAAAAATGGCCTGGAACTCTCTGACGATTTTTCTTCAAAAACACTGGGATTACAGTGGACATTCTGGAAAGAATATGCTCCGGAGTCTATCACTCTTACCCACAACAGTTTGTCGTTGGCAGCTAAAGGATCTACTCCTGCCGATGCCTGCAAACTGCTGACTACCGTAACCGATAAAACTTATGAAACCACAGTGGAAGTTACCGTCGGCAAAGAAAACAATGCCGGACTGATGCTTTTCTACAGCGAAAAAGCATTTGCCGGAGTTTTATCCGATGGCAAAAAATTTATGATTTATAAAGACGGCAAAAACCAACCGGAACTTGTGCAGAATAAATTAGGTAAGAAATTTTTCCTGAAAATCCTGAATCAGGGCAATATATGTACCTTTTCCGCCAGTAAAGATGGAAAAAATTGGATAATATTGGCCCAAAATATAGATGTTTCATCCATGCACCATAACAATTATGGCGGTTTCTATGCATTGCGTGCAGCGCTCGTATCTTCCGGAAAAGGGAATGCACAGTTCAGACAGTTCAGGTATAAAAATGCTGTTCCGCAGGAAAAGGACATGAGCGCTTACCTGATGGTATTCCATAAAGATGATACCCATAGTTTGCACATGGCTGTAAGTCCGGATGGATATACTTTTACCGCACTGAATGATGGAAAACCTGTGATTGCCGGTGATACTATAGCTGATCAGAAAGGTATACGCGATCCTCATATTTATCGGGGTCCTGACGGCGCTTTCTATTTGGCAATGACTGATTTACATATTTATGCCAAACAAGCCGGATTCCGTGATACCGAATGGGAACGCGAAGGCTACGGTTGGGGAAACAACCGTGGATTGGTTTTGATGAAATCGTGGGATCTGCTCCATTGGACACGAGCCAATATCCGCTTTGATGAACTCTCTGCGCGTTTCAAAGAAATCGGTTGCGCCTGGGCTCCTGAAACAACTTTCGATGAAGAAACCGGAAAGTTAATGGTGTATTTTACCATGCGTTATCGCAATGAAGCTGCTAAATTGTATTATGTATATTTAAATGAAGAATATAACCGTTTGGAATCTATGCCAAGAGTCTTGTTTGAATATCCGGATGAGAAAATTACCGCGCTGGATGCTGATATCACTAAAATCGGAGATAAATATCACATGTTTTATGTCTCGCACGACGGACAAGCGGGCATCAAACAGGCTGTTTCTGACAAAATCAACCGGGGTTATTTCTTTGATCCTCGCTGGTATGACCCGGAACCCAGAGCTTGTGAAGCGCCTAATGTATGGAAACGCATCGGCGAAAATAAATGGGTGTTGATGTATGATTGTTACGGACAGGCGAAACATAATTTCGGATTCAGCGAAACTTCAGATTTTGTGAACTTCAAAAATCTGGGTCATTTCAACGAAGGTGTGATGAAAACAACCAATTTTGAATCTCCCAAACATGGTGCGATTATTCAAATAACGAAAGAGGAAGCCGACAGATTGGCCAACAATGACCGAACAAAAATACAAAACGGGAAAAATAGAATGCGAACGTATGTGCAAAAATTATTTTCAGTGAATTGAGGTAATTTTTATTAAAGACGCTAAAAATACAAGGGAAAATCCTCATCAATTGATGCCGGAAGAGTCGAACTTCAAAGCAACTAAGAAATTCGACTACGATCTTCCTCCTTATTCATTGTCCGTAATCAGGATAAAAACACGTTAATAAACA
Source organism: Bacteroidales bacterium (assembly GCA_031552335.1). GTDB lineage: Bacteria > Bacteroidota > Bacteroidia > Bacteroidales > Azobacteroidaceae > JAISFI01. Next base: position 20,906 of record JAVBMQ010000163.1, read on the forward strand.
TGCCAAAGAACTTTGATTTGGGCTAAATTCATATTTTTACTAAAAAAAAGTAGTCAAAACTGAAATTAATTTGTATTTTTGCCCGGAACATTAGTAGTCATAACTGATTTAAAACATTGAAAATGAGAGAATTTACCTAATATATTTATGATGAAAAACAAGAAAAAGTTTTTTTTAATTGCCATAAGCATGATGCTTTCGGTGAATATTTTTGCAGCCAATGTGATAAATAAAATAACACAGGTAACGGAGGCTGTAACCGTCAATACTGACGTGGATTATGTTATCACGGGGGATACGCCGTTTACCGCGGAGGGTAGCGTGAATATCGAGAATACAGAGCATGCCGTGGTCATCATCAAGACAATCAAGCCAAGCAAGGTAATCTCCAGTTGGCTGAAGTACATCAATATCAATGGAGAGAAGGCTGTGAATGGCACCAACTGTCAAGTCAAAATGTATGACCGAGGTGCTATCATCTTTCCATATGGAAAGAATTTTCAGCCTCTGACATGTTACACGGAGAAGAACTATGGAGGAACAGCATGTACTAACTACTCGGAAGGACATTCGGGTGGATATATGAAAACGCTTAATGATGCGACTCTGAATAATCAAATCCGTTCTTTCAAACTGAAGCGAGGATATATGGTGACCTTTGCGCTCGGATTGAACGGTTGGGGTTATAGCCGCTGCTTCATCGCCGACCAGGCCGACCTTGAGGTGAATCTTCCTGCTAACATGGCCGGCCGCGTGTCAAGTTACAGACTCTTCAAATGGCAAAATGCCCATAAAGCCGGAGTAGCCAGCAGTGAAGACTCCGGACTGATGGGCCGACTCAACGGTTCGTGGTGTTATGGTTGGGCTGTAGGATCAAGTATGCTTCCTGATTATGAGAATGTGCCAAATCACATCTATGAAGACTACCCTTCATCTTCTGCCTGCGGCCAGACTCAGGGCTCATGCCACTTGAAGACTAATAATGAGCCGGGTAACTCTGCTGACGACACACCTCAATCGGTTGATGTTGTGCTGGATAACTGGCAAAACCTGATGCGTACAGGCTTACGTTTATGTTCTGAAACATCACATGATGGTAGTTGGGGACATCTCCGCGCATTTATTGATTCTGTTGATGCACGAGGATGGCGATGCGATTTGCTCGACCTGCACTGCTATTGGGCCTCCGGATTTAATAACATGCAGTCATACTATACAAACTATGGAAACCGTCCCATCTGGATTTCCGAGTGGGTATGGGGGGCAAGTTGGAACAATAATGGGATCTTCTCGGCTGCTCCCGATGGAAAAGGCTCATCCTCAACAGCTAATCAGCAGGCTTGCTATGATGGCACAGTGCCAATCTTACAAGCACTTAACTCATCGAAGTATGTAGAACGCTATGCTTACTGGAATTGGGAGGCCACTGCCTCAAAGCTCGACCTCAGCGGAACATTATCGCTCCTTGGTAAATATTATGCTAACATGGACGAAGGGCTGGGTTACAATGCTTCAATTGAGAAAATTCCAACAGTGGTATATCGTCCTTCATCTAATCTGGCAACTAAGTTCGATGCTGAGTCACGTACGATTCAACTGGACTGGAATGATATAAATGGTGACATGCTCGACTCCATGGTTGTGGTGTGCAAACGTCCCGGTTCGACGCAATACGAATATGTGGCTTCGATTGATCTGGTAGATATGAATGCAAAAAATGGAGCAAAATATACTTTTGTAGACACTCCACCAAATGGTACAAATTCTTATCGTATTGCTATTTATCCAATAGGTATCAGGACTCCGAAGTATTCAAACACAGCAACAACTCTTATCATTTCCCAAAAGGCTATATGGAATGATGTGTCAAGCTTCTTGACTAATCCAAAATTTGACATCAGCGATGATTTCCAGACTGCTAATCTTTCAAACGGAGCAGCCAATCACAAGAAGGTTACAGGATGGACTACGATTTGTTCTGATGCAAACGGTTCGAGTGCGGTATTCAAAATAGGTAACTCCTATACGCTCAATGGTAAAGCCTGTCCAGGTACAGATACAGAAGGAAATGTATTTGGCGGCGCTCTTGGTGTCAGTCAGGGTTGGGGACTGGCGAATTACTACACCCAGAAAATTACTCTTCCTGCTGGAACCTATCGTTTTTCATATGCCGTATATAATAAGGCAAATACGGGCTCATTTACTAATCTATGTGGCTACCAAATAGGATCTCAGGCAGCTGTATACGACAACATCACATCGCTCACAACTAATTTGTGGCGCATATCTACACTGGACCCGTTTACACTCCCCGAAGCAACAGAAGTGACTTTCTCTCTTGGCTATACTTCGGCAGGCGGCACGTCGACTGCGAATCCTTTTTTGTTCTTCGACTATGTGTTAATTGAACAGGCTGACCTAACAAATGTAGATGATGCGGGCGAAGAAATTGTATGGATGGATGTTCCCAACATTATACAGAATCCGGATTTTGACATTGAATCTGATTTCATCAAAACGGATCTTGCTGTAGGTGCAACTAACCATAAGAGCGTGACAGCTTGGAAGACAACAAGTACTGATGGTTGGGGATGTGGCGGAACCATGCAGGTTGGTTCAGGACTGAAAGTTAACGGACAGACTGTACCATCTCTAAATGCTAACGGAGAGAAAAAAGGTGGTATGTTGAGTATCAATCAGGGCTGGGGAAGTGAGAATCTCTACAACCAGACAGTCACCTTGCCGGCCGGCACTTATCGTCTCAGCTATCTTGTCTATAATGCAGCCAACCCTTCGGCCTCATTTGGCAGCAGATGCGGATACAAGATTGGTTCTGGCGCTGCTGTCTATGATGCTATTGGATCACTTGCCACAGCTTCCTGGATCGGTAGAACGATGGAAGAATTCACACTTACAGAGGAGAAGGCGGTGACTTTCTCACTTGGATTTGTGGCTGCAAGCAGTATTTCTACTTCAAATCCCTATCTCTTCTTCGATTATATCAAATTGGAGAAAGCAGTAATGAAATCGCCCAATACAGGCATTTTGTCTCCATCTTTAAATGGTTCTGCTGAAATAGAAGCTATATACAATATTTATGGTATTCGCATTCCATCACTCCGGAAGGGAATCAATATTGTTAAGTATACAGATGGTAGCAGCAAAAAGATTTTTGTTGAGTAAATATGTAATCAGAATAAAAACAAATTAAAAATAAGCATCTTTTGAGGTCCGGGGTTATTTACTCCGGACCTTATTTTTTATAACCCTGGTTTTTTCTCTAAAATATTCAATCGCAAATAACGGGTTTTAATTACCTTTAATGATCATCCAGGAATTCTGGTACTTCCAGGAAGCCACCCAACGGATCCTATAGTAAATTTTCTATACCCAACCGGAGTTATTTTAACTTTCAATTTAAATGTCGTACAAAAATGATCCGGATTATCAAACCCTACATGATAGGCAATTTCTTTGACAGGCATATCAGTATTAGTAAGCAATTCCTTGCTTTTCTGAATCTTTAATTCCAGCAAATATTGATGGGGAGCAAAACCTGTATATTCTTTAAAAATCCTCCTGAACCAGGAATAACTCATGCCTACTTTTTGAGCAATATCCTGAGGATTGGTTTCTTTTTGAAAATTCTCGAGCATAATAACTTTAGCTCTGTTAATCTGTTGTACCACATTCCGTTCTTCAAAAGAAGAATGTTTGTTCAAGGAATATACAATGCCTAACAAGTGATTGACAATTCCTGCCAACAGTTGCTGAAATCCGGTTTTTTGCTCTTTGGCCGACATAATTGCCTGTTTGTATAAATAGACAACCTCTTCATTTATTCCGATGTTAAATACGGTTTTTTGCGTATTGAAAAAGCCATGATTACACCTGTTATCCATGTTAATTCCCTTAAATCCGATCCAATATTCGTCCCAACCTGTTTCTTTTTCCGGTTGATAGTTATGCCATTCTCCGGGAAAAAGCAAGAACATGTTTCCTTCTTTGATACTTGTTTGTTTGCAATTGGAAGAAATAAAATGTCCACAACCTTTGGTGATATATAACAGCTGATATTCATTCAATATTCGTCCTTTCTCTGTGGAAAACAGGTAACGGGTAGGATGGTTTTGAGGTGGATAAGCTGATTTGGGTTCAATGTGCTGAAAACCAACGGAACTGATAGTTAATCCCCATTGGATATCCTGCTCATTTTCCAATAAATATTTAATAGGAGAATCGTTGTTTTTATCTATCATTTTTTAGTGGCCAAATTTTTAAGAATTGAAATACAAATCTATAAATAAACGGGTTATATTACAATTATTTCCTGATAAAATTAAATAATAGTGTCATTTTTGAAAGTTTTCAAATCATTTTTACAAGTAAAAACTCATTATATACTCTTATTTTTGTCCTAATTTTAGAATACTATACCATGAAAACATATCATTTTTTCGCATTTGATCTCGGTGCGACTAGTGGTCGTTCTATTCTGGCGACCTTACAGGACGATAAAATAACATTGAAAGAACTTACCCGCTTCCCTAATAATATCCTTCGTATCGGAAATAAATATTACTGGAATATTTATTCTTTGTTTGAAGAACTCAAAAAAGGTTTGAAAACCACTGCTTCTCAAGGAATTCCTCTGGATGCGATAGGTATTGATACATGGGGTGTGGATTTTGCATATATTGCTGAAGATGGTTCGTTTTCCGGACTTCCGCGTGCATACCGCGATCCATATACCAATGGTATGCCGGAAGATTATTTTGCTAATGTTTTTTCCAGAAAGGAAGTCTATGATTTAACGGGAATTCAGATTATGAATTTCAACAGTCTTTTTCAATTATATGCTGCCAAAAAAGGAGAGTCATCAGCATTAAAAAATGCGAAAGATATTTTATTTATGCCCGATGCTCTATCTTATTTGTTAACAGGGAAAAAAATTTGTGAATACACCATTGCATCAACATCCCAAATGTTGAATCCATATACAAAGGAAATTGAGACAAAATTTCTGGAAAAAATCGGTCTTTCTATGTCTTTGACACAAGCTGTGGTAATGCCGGGAACAATTATTGGAAATTTATTGGGTAGTATAAAAGAAGAATGTAATATACAAGATGTCCCTGTTGTTGCTGTAGCAGGACATGACACAGGTTCGGCTGTTGCAGCAGTTCCTGCCGAAAATGAAAATTTCGCTTATTTAAGTTCCGGAACCTGGTCGCTTATGGGAATTGAAGTGAAGGATCCGATTATCAATGAAAAGAGTTATGAGTTGAATTTAACCAACGAAGGAGGGGTAGAAGGTACTACCCGCTTCCTCAAAAATATTACGGGAATGTGGTTACTGGAACAATGCCGTAAGGAATGGGAACATCAGGGAACACAATATACTTATCCGGAAATTGTAGACTTATCTCATTCAGTCAAAGAATTTAAGATCATGATTGATCCTGATTATCCCGGATTTTCCAATCCCTCAAGTATGACAAAAGCCATTGCCGATTATTGCCGGCATACAAATCAACAGCCACCAGCAAGTCATGCAGAATATATCCGTTGTATTTTTGATAGCCTGGCATTAAAATACAAATATGTGTTGGATAGTATCCAAAGTATGGCTCCTTTCAAAATTGAAAAATTGCATATTATTGGTGGCGGTTCACAGAACAAACTTTTAAATCAATTGACGGCCAATGCCATTGGTATGCCAGTTGTGGCTGGTCCGGCTGAAGCTACAGCCATTGGAAATGTAATGATGCAGGCCAAAGGTTTGGGAGTTGTTCATTCGTTGGACGAAATGCGTGCAATTATCCGTAATTCGGTTTCTCCGGAAGTTTTTTATCCTGAAGAATCCGATACATGGAATGATGCCTATTGTAAATTTTTAACAATAATAGGACACGAATGACACGAATAAAGACGAATTTTAAAAATTTTCAATTCGTTATTATTCGTTTCATTCGTTCAATTCGTGTCCTATTAATCTAAATATCAATGAATCATGAAAAAAACAGATTTAGTTCAAAAATCGTATGAAATAGCAAAAGAACGCTATGCTGCTTTTGGTATAAATACCGATAAAGCTTTAGAAGAACTTCAAAAAATATCTATCTCTATCCATTGTTGGCAATCCGACGATGTAACTGGTTTTGAAAATTTAGGAAACCTGGGTGGTGGCGGAATCCAGGCTACCGGAAATTATCCCGGGAAAGCCCGTAACATGGAAGAAATCCGTCAGGATATCGAAAAAGTGCTGACCTTGGTTGGAGGGAGTCATCGGTTGAATTTGCATGCTATTTATGGAGATTTTGGCGGTAAGGTAGTTGATCGTGACCAGGTGGAAACTTCCCATTTTACCAGTTGGATGCAATGGGCAAAGGAAAAAGGTTTGAAGCTCGATTTTAATTCCACTTCTTTCGGACATCCTAAAAGTGGAGATCTGACTTTAGCCAATCCGGATAAAGCCATCCGTGATTTCTGGATCGAACATACCAACCGTTGCCGTGCTATTTCCGAAGATATGGGTAAGTTTCAGAATGACCCTTGTATCATGAATCTGTGGATTCATGACGGCATGAAAGACCAGACAGTAAATCGTTATAAGTATCGTCAGATACTGGAACAATCATTGGATACCATATTCGCAAAGGACTACAAAAATATGAAAGACTGTATCGAAGCCAAATTATTCGGTATTGGCCTTGAGAGTTATACGGTAGGTTCTTACGATTTCTATCTGGGATATGGCGCTAAAAAACAAAAAATAGTAACATTAGACACCGGACATTTCCATCTGACAGAAAGTGTTGCTGATAAGATTTCTTCTTTGTTGTTGTTTACTCCTGAAATCATGTTGCATGTAAGCCGTCCGATTCGCTGGGACTCAGACCATGTAACTATTTTGAACGACGATGTGGCTGATTTAGCCAAAGAGATTGTTCGTGCAGATGCTTTGAAACGTGTTCATATCGGACTGGACTATTTCGATGCCTCCATCAACCGCCTGGGAGCTTATGTTATCGGCATTCGTTCTACTCAAAAAGCCTTCCTGCAAGGACTTCTTGAACCAATAGCCAAACTTCGTGAATATGAATCCAATGCTCAATATTTCGAACGCCTTGCTTTACTTGAAGAGGCAAAAGGTTTGCCTTGGAATGCTGTTTGGGATTACTTCTGTCTGAAAAACAATATCGCTGTCGGCGAAGATTATATTGCAGAGGTACAACAATATGAAAAAGAAGTAAGTTCAAAGAGAAATTAATATGAATACATTCATAGGTTTATTAATCATTGCAATCGGTAGCTTCGGACAATCCAGTTCGTATGTTCCGATTAAGAAAATCAAAGATTGGTCTTGGGAAAGTTTCTGGCTTACCCAGGGCGTTTTTGCATGGCTGATTTTCCCATTGTTGGGCGCTTTATTAGCCCTTCCTGCCGGTAGTTCCCTTTTTGAGTTTTATTCATCTGCGGGTAGTGATGTATGGAAAAGTATGGGATTCGGTGTCCTTTGGGGAGTTGGAGGTTTGACCTTCGGACTAAGCATGCGATATTTGGGTATTGCATTGGGACAATCATTGGCTTTAGGAACTTGCTCTGCATTTGGAACAATTATTCCTGCAGTACTGAAAGGTGAAAATTTATTCGAAGGAGACGGTTTGATTTTGCTTATTGGCGTATGTATTGCTATAGCAGGTATTGCCATTATTGGTTATGCCGGTTCTTTGAAATCCCAAAATATGTCGGAAGAAGAGAAAAAGAAAGCAGTAAAAGATTTCGCATTGAAAAAAGGTCTTTTAATTGCCTTACTAGCTGGTGTGATGAGTGCATGTTTTAATCTTGGACTGGAATCGGGAATTTCTATTAAAACTGCTTTGGTTGAATCCGGAGCTAATGAACTTCTGGTTTTAAATCCGGTTGTTTTGCTTGTGACTTTCGGCGGTTTTATTACCAATGCTTGTTATTGCCTCTTCCAAAATGCCAAAAACAAAACATTTACTGATTATACAAAATCATCAGGAAGCATCTGGACAAACAACCTGTTATTCTGTGCATTGGCAGGATTACTATGGTATTTCCAATTCTTCGGACTGGGAATAGGACAAAGTTTCTTCGAAAAAGACAGTGTAATGATGGCATTTTCATGGAGTATACTGATGTCACTGAATGTATTATTCAGTAATTTCTGGGGAATTGCATTGAAGGAATGGAAAGGAGCGGGACAAAAGACTATCTTTGTACTTGTTATCGGACTTGTCATATTGATCATTTCCGTTATTTTTCCTCAACTGATGGAACTTATTTTAGATTTTTAATTCTCAATTTATAAATGTGAAATCAATATTAGAAAACCGTCCCGAATTAGCGAAACAAGTCACTGAAGTGGCTGAAGTTGCCGGCTATTTATGGCAGAAAGGCTGGGCTGAGCGTAATGGAGGTAATATTACGATCAACATCACAGATGTGATTGATGATGAAATCAGGGCAATGAAACCTATCAGTGATGCAATTGCTATCGGAAGAACATTACCTCATTTAAAAGATTGTTATTTTTTTTGTAAAGGAACCAACAAGCGGATGCGTGACCTGGCCCGTTGGCCTATGGAAAATGGTTCTGTGGTTCGTATCTTAGATGACTGCAGTTCGTACGTGATTATTGCGGATAATCCTGTAAAACCGACATCCGAATTGGCATCACATCTGTCTATGCATAATTATTTAATAGGAAAAGGTTCCACTTATAAAGCAGCATTGCATACACATCCGATTGATTTGATTGCCATGACACATCATCCATCTTTTCTTGAAAAAGATGTGCTCACCCATTTACTTTGGAGTATGATTCCTGAAACCCGGGCGTTCTGTCCCCGCGGATTGGGAATAGTCCCTTATAAAATGCCCAGTTCATTCGAATTAGCCGATGCAACAATCAAAGAATTGGCTGAATATGATGTTGTTATGTGGGAAAAACATGGCATTTGTGCTGTCGGAGAAGATATCATGGAAGCTTTCGATATGATTGATACACTTTCAAAATCAGCTCAAATATATCTTACTGCTAAATCTATGGGCTTTGAACCGGAGGGAACGAGTATGGAACAAATGAATGAGTTAAAAACAGCATTTAATTTACCTAAATAATACAACTATTATCATGAAAAGAGAATCATTTAAAATGTATTTAAAACCTGGTTGTGAAGCAGAATACGAAAAAAGGCATAATGCTATCTGGCCTGAACTCAAACAATTGCTGAAAGCATCAGGCGTTTCCGATTATACAATTTTCTGGGATCGGGATACCAATATATTGTTTGCTTATCAGATTACAGAAGGAGGTTCTTCCCAGGATTTAGGAAATACTGAAATTGTTCAAAAATGGTGGACGTATATGGCTGATATTATGGAAACTAATCCGAATGACTCTCCTATATCCATTTCCCTTAAAGAAGTTTTTCATATGGATTAAGAGTTCTGAAATGTCATCGCCTTCCCCGTTTGAACCCTGCATGTCCTCCACCTTCCTGCTGATGTCTTTGCAGTTGTTGGAACTGCTTGTTTCCACGGGAACGGGAGGTGTCTGACCGGTTAAGATTATTCAGAGTGCCTTCCGAAATAGGATGCTGTGTCGCGCCGCCAATGTTCCCGGATCCAGGTCTCTCTGTATGGGAAATAACCGGACTACGTTCCGGTTTTTCAGTTCTGATAGGTTCTTTCTTTTCGACTCCACCCAGGTTTTGTTTTTCAGAACCATTAGGAGTTTTCCTTTCAGCACCCCCCAGATTACTGCTTTCCCACTGTTTATTGTGGTTGTTATATTGGCTCCAGCTACCATTGTCATTTTTTCTGTACACATTACCGTCTGGTCCGGCATACACACGGTTTCCGTTGTTGGTATGGATGCTTGTTCCGGCACGGTCATTCACAATAACACCGTTTCTACCACCTGAAGTATGGTAGGCAAATGCAGAACCATTGGCAGCTGTAACATGGGCAGATTGGGCCCACCTGGAACCGTTGGTTACAGTAGAATGTCCCCATTGTGCATAAGGATTATGGGCTTGTGCGGTATGACCGTAACTCCCGGTCCATGGATTGTAAGTGTTGGCAGCGGTTCTTCCTCCATACCAACCTTGTACACTGGCGGAACGTCCGTATCTTCCTGTTGCAGGATTATACCAGGCTGCAGTACCGGCGCTTCCGTAAGGTCCGTATGCCCGGCGTCCGGTAGCCCATCCGCCGGTCCACGGATTATATACCGCTCCGGCTCCGTAAGTACATGGCCAGGGACGATAAACGGGATATACGGCAGCAGGTGGCCAGTATACATAAGGATGATAATACCAACCGGTACCATAAACGATAGCGGCATCTACAATAGCTCCGACGGCTGCTCCAAGTATAAAGGCTCCGAAATATCCGGCTGTGGTACTGGACTCAACTGTCGTTGATGTGGCGTTGGTTTGTGTAACATAAGTTACATTGTATACCGGAGAACTGGGGGGAATAGTATATATTTCCGAAGGTACGGAGTCTGCTGTTTTCCACGGACCATTGGGTGAGGAGGAAACAAACCATACAGCTTGATAACACATATAATACAGATCTCCGACCTTGATCACTTTGTCTTGCGTATTGCTGGCATATTGCATGGAAGTACCTTCGATAGGTGCAAATTGAGGATCTCCATCATATGTTGCTTTCGCCTGGGCTTCTGCCTCTGCTTTATTTACAACTACTGTTGTCGGGATTTGTGCAAGCAGTACAGCGTCGGAGGCTTGTACTGTTCCCGGAACAGAGGAAAGTACGTGCGCTTTTGGGGAATCTTCCGGGATTTTTTTGAAATCGGCAGGGAGATTATTTCCGGCGTATGTCCACGGTCCACCGAATTGTGGCGCTTTGAACCACCGTCCTGAAAGTAATATATAATATTGATTATTGGACTGGTCAATAAAAATATCATTATCCGAATTGCTGATATATACTAACCCGGTTCCCGGAATCTTACTGTACACAGGAGTTCCGTCGGTCAGGATCAATTCTGCCGGGACTTTACTGAAAAAAACAGTAGGTGCTGCTACTCCTGCCGGAGGAGGTACCATTTCAATTACCTCATCAAAATTCTGTCCGGAAGGTAGTGATGAAAAATCTTTTGGTAAAGTAGTAACCTGGCTCCACTGACCATTCAGGTTGTTTGTAGTCAGCCAGACATTATCAACCAGTAAATAATATTGTTTGTCTTTATTATCCTTGAATAAATCCCAGTTGGTATTTACGATAAATGAGAGATCTGTTTTCTCAATAGGAGATAAAACCGGATCTCCGTCTACAAACAACAGAATCGCCGGTGATGCGCTGTAAAATATCTTCGGAGGATCATTTTTGACAGCTACAGTTTGTGTACCAGCCTGCTGACTGCCATCCAGATAGGCAAGGATACGATCCATGGAGATCGTTTCAGAACCGGTCGGCATTAAATCAGAAAAAACTTTTTTCATTATTGCAACAGAATCTTCACTGAGATATGGGAAACGGACATCTGTATAATTGATGCTATGTAAATAGGTAGTCCGTACATCCTTATCGGTTTTTGTATCACTCTGGAAGTTTGCCACACCCAATATTTCCTGCCCTCCCTGTGGGGTAATGGAAAAAGCAAAACGACCTTCCAGGTTTTTATAATTCTCCCATTTGTCTATCTGGGGTTGATAATAGACTAATGTTGCTTCACTGTTGCTGACTTGCCGGGGCCAGCCGATGTCTTGTGTTGTTGTCACATTTTTGTTGTCATCAGATTGTTCCTTAGATTTACCTTTGGAACAATTTACGAACAATAGCATAATGAGCAAAATACTAACCGAATGTTTCATAGTTTTAAAGATATATGTTTTTTATTCTTCCTTATATAACAAACACTGAAAAAAAGAGTTGAAAAGAATTTTCACAAAAGATCATCAAAATGTTACTGAGAAGTTTTGATTTATAGACTTAATAACTAATTTTGTGGTAAACAATGAATAGATGAAAAAAACCATGGCAAAATGTGTAATGTTTAATGTGCCTTAAAAAATTGCTAAAATAAAAAATGATATAATATCAACCTGGAGCTATATATGAAACTGCAGCGACTGACTATAACAACAATAATTATATTTATTATAGGAATTTTTTGGGGATATTCTCAAGATACCGGGAGAATAATATATAAAGGTATATTATCCCCCTCACTTGCCACAACCATATGTAAAGATTCCATAGGTTTTATCTGGATTGGAACCAGTGGTGGTATAAAAAAATATGGAGAAGAATCAGAATATCGTTTTCCGGTAAAAGACCCGCTTTTCTGGGATGGTATAAATGCGTTAATTGAAATTCCCGGAAATAAAATGATGGCAGGGAATAAGCGGGGATTATGGGTTTTTGATAAGCAGAAGCAAGAATTGGCACAAGCTTATATCGATGAAATTAAATTTCCGGTACTTTCATTGATGAATGATCAAAAGAAGTTTGTCTATATTGGGACTACAAATGGTTTGTATTGTCTGGACCCCGGGAATAATGAATTAAAACAGGTGGTTTCCGGAATTATGCTGGAAACAATTTTATTGCCGATCATATATATTTCCATAGATAATCAGGGTGTGATCTGGTTGCTGACCAGCCAGAATATTATCAGTTACAATCCTCGGAATAAAAGTACTAAGCCTTATCAACCCAGAACAAAGTATTCGATGGTTTGCGCTATGAATGCAGATGAAAAAATATACATTGGCACTGAAGAAGGAAAGATACTGGCGTTTGATTTAAACAAGCATATATTTGCTGAGGTTGCTGATATCAAAAAAAATATCACCTGCCTGGTAAAATATGATTCGGATGTGTTAATTGCAGGAACAAAAGAGTCAGGCATTTATTTCATATCACCATCCACTTCCCGGATAACAAATATTTTACAACACAACCTGCATGACAAGAATAGTATATCATCCAACGCCATAACTACATTATTTGTAGATGAGTTTAATAATATCCTGGTCGGGTATTATTCTTATGTCGGATTAGATGTCTTGAAATACAAGGCGCCATTGTTCAAGGTGTATTCACATGGTCATTTTTCATCACAGGACATCCCGGTACGAAGTTTTTATATAGATAAGCAGGGACTCAAATTGATCGGGACAAGAGACAGCTTGTATTATATCGATGAAAAAAGAAACCTGGTGAAATTTTACAAGAAAGAAGACGGATTAAGATCAAACATCATTTTCTCCATTACAAAATATAATAATAAGTATTTTATAGGAACATGCAAAGGAGGATTATCTGTATTGGATCCGGAAACTTATAAAATTTCTACTCTGGGTGATTTTTCGCAACTTTTGGATGGTGATATTTTTGCATTCTACCATGACCATCACTCCAGGTTATGGATTACTTCTACCAATGGAATTCATTGTTATGATAAAGCGGATAACAGCCTGAAGTCCTATACAGATACAAATTCCGGATTATTGGATAATTTTATCTTGTATATTTATGAAGATAGCCGGAAACGGGTATGGATCGGAACATCAAAAGGTGTTTGTATTCTGGATCCGGACTCAGGCAAATTCAGCCCTGTGACGATAGTCAATTCTTTCATTGGAAATGAAGGCATAAGAAGTGTGTTTGAAGATAAAAAAGGAAATCTTTATTTCGGAACAACCATCAACCGGAAATTATTGTGTTTAAATAAAGACTTGACAAAGTGCCGGTATATTGAGGAAACATCAGAAGGAACTGTTTTTAAACAGAGCTCATTTTTCGAAACTCCCTGGAATGGAATTGTAGATAACAATGGGAATATGTGGATGATTTCCCAGATCGGAATTATGCAGGCTGATCAAAATATGAAAAACTGGAAGTTGTATACACAAAAAGATGGTTTGCCGGATGACCTTATTGTTGATGCTACAAAATGTTTCAAAGATTGGAATGGAACACTTTGGTTTGCCGATACAAAAGGTTTGATTTATGTTGATGCTATTCCGCAGATATCAACTCTTTCTGAAAGAAAGTTATATATCGATTATATCAAATCAAACGGAGTGACATTTCTGAATGAAGGAAAAGATCATGATATGATTTTGTCCCGGAGTAAGAATAATGTCAGTATTCATTTTATGTCATTAAACTATGAATGGAATCAGGAACATGCAGTTTATGAATACAAACTTGAAGGATTTGACCAGCAATGGAATCGTGTTGCCGGAAACAAGGAAATTGATTATACAAATCTGCATGGCGGGAAATATACTTTTTATGTCAGGGAGTTCATGAATCCTAATTCTACACAGAAATTAAATTTTGAAATAAAGTCTTCATTTACATATTACGGCTATATTGTTGTTATATTGATTGTTTTTGCAATAGCTTTGTTTGTAGTTTATAAAAAACGGAATCAGAAAAAAGAGGATGACAAGCAATCAGGAGAAAATAAACCGGAAGAAAAATATAAGAATATAAAAATCTCCGAATTCAAAGCTAATGAAATTATCAATAAACTGACTACTTATCTTGATAGTGAAAAACCGTACACAGATCCGAATCTGAAAATTCATGATCTGGCAACTGCCATAGGATGCTCAACTCCTATTTTATCCCAGATATTCAACCAGTATCTTAATGCCCGTTTCTATGATTACATGGCAAAGTATCGGGTAGAAGAATTTAAACGATTGATCGGATTGCCGGAATATGCTCACTATACATTGACTGCATTGGGAGAAAAAAGTGGCTTTAACTCACAGGCTTCCTTCTTCAGAAGTTTTAAAAAGATTACAGGAATTACTCCTAATGAATATATCAAAGCAAAGGAAAAATAAGCTTTTTTTATTCATTACACTCTTCTAATTTATGTATAGTCTTTCTTAAATTTATTTATCTTATTGATATATAGGTAATTGTAAAACCTTTCTTTCCTATAATATATATATCGTTATCTTGACGGATATGTTTGCAATTTTTTTTTTGGAAGTTATAATCTTTGCCTTACAAAAAATATAATTTTCAAAAAAGGAGAAGACATGACCGCTATTATGAGTCAGCAAACAATGGAAGAAAAACTTGTCAGTAGTGTTATTCAGTTCATAGAAAAAAACATAAATAATACTGCTTATTCTGTGGATAATTTAAGTGTGGATGTTGGTGTAAGCCGCAGTCAGTTGTACCGGAAATTGCAACTTATTATCGGACAAACACCCCATGAATTTATCCGGGTGATTAAATTAAAACGATCAGCCCAACTGGTAAAAGAAAGCCAGTATAATATATGTGAAATAGCGGATATGGTCGGATTTAATACCATCAAATATTTTAACAAGTATTTTAAAGCTGAATTTGGGGTTACGCCAACTCAATATAGGATGTATAATGTTAATAATAACAAACATGACAACAAAATGATCCAATAATTGGGCTGGTTTGTGCAGGCTTTTGCATGTAATTTCCTTTGAAAGAAACCAAGTTGATAAACAAATTTTTACTATTTATGAATAAATTATTCTTATTCTTGTTTTTTATCACCTGTGCCGGGTTATTTACAAATTGTAATGATGAGTATTTTTATGAAAATAATACACCGGAATGGTTAGGTAAAAGTATTTATGATTATCTTCAAAATGATGGAAAATATACCAATTATCTCCGGTTGATAGATGATCTGGATTACAAAGAAGTCTTATCTAAAACAGGTAGTAAGACGTTGTTTGTTGCTGATGACGAAGCGTTTCAACGGTTTTATGCGGCAAATGAATGGGGTGTTACTCGTTATGAAGATCTTACATTGTCTCAGAAGAAACTAATTCTCAATTCTTCCATGATCAATAATGCATTATTGATTGAGAAACTTTCTTCTATTGAAGGTCCGCTTAAAGGCCAGGTATTACGTCGAACAACTGCCTTGTCGGTGATGGACACGGTTCCTTTTGAAGAGGGAAAAATATTGCCGGGAAACCATTATTGGGATAGGTTTCGTACCAAGGGAATTCGTTTGGTAAAAGATGCGACCACAACTCCGATGGTTCATTTTTCAGATGAACTGATGAGGTCAAAAAGTATTACCGGCGAAGATTTTTCCATGCTTTTTAATGGAAGACAGTACAATAGTGGGGATGCATACATATATAATATCAGAATAAAAAAACAGGATATTTTTTGCCAAAACGGCTATATCCATGTATTGGAAGATGTATTTATACCTCCCTCCAATATGGCAGATGTAATCCGGTATAATACAGAAACACGTTTATTTAGTGAGTTTCTGGAACGTTTTTCGGCTCCTTATTATAGTGCTGCTTTAACAGAACAATTCAGCCGGATCGGTGGAACGGATTCTGTATTT
>JAVBMQ010000082.1:0-12081 GCA_031552335.1 Bacteroidales bacterium
TTGCCCAATATGGAAGTGCTGCTGTAGATGCTGTTCTCAATAATTCTTCATCAACAGTAAAAACTATCGGACAGACAGTATATGGATTAGGCGCCCAATATGGAGTAATGCTTCCTTTCTCCCGTAAACAGGAATTAGAAGCTGACCATCTGGGATTGATTTTTATGGCTATTGCCGGTTATGATCCCAATCAGGCTATTCCTTTCTGGCAACGGATGTCACAACAAGGGACTGCTACTCCTGAATTTATGAGTACCCACCCATCGGATGGAACACGTATCCAGGAAATTCAAAAATATATTCCGGATGCATTGAAATATTATAAGGGGGGAACAACGACTCCGTCGACTAGTAGTCAGTGGAAATTTTGAATTCAAAATTCAAAATTAATTTCCTACCGTTATTCCCATCTTATTCATCAAAAAACAGGCATTCATATTTTCTGCAATGCCTGTTTGCATTTTATAGGAGAATGAAAGATGATCGTCTTTTATTTCAGCTTCAAAACGATAGTTTTTAATATTTCCGGGAAATTCGGCTACTAATTTTCCTAAGACTAAGTCGTGGGTGGCAATGATGCCGCATCCATCCATCGCAATCAGTTGCTTCATCAAGGCCAGGGATCCCTTTTGTTTATCGGTGGAATTTGTTCCTTTCAGGATTTCATCCAGGATAATAAACAGTTTTTCTCCGTTTTGCAAACGATCAATGATCATTTTTAAGCGCTTTAATTCGGCAAAGAAATAGGATTCATTGTCATTTAATGAATCGGAGGTACGGAGACTGGTCACCAAATTTGCCGGATAAAAATTAAAAGATTCCGCACAGACCGGAGCGCCTATGGATGCCAGTAAATAATTCACTCCGATTGTTCGCAAATAGGTACTTTTTCCAGCCATATTTGCTCCGGTGATAATCATAAAAAACGGATGCTTATCCATTGAAATATCATTTTTCACACATACATCCCGGTGCATCAGAGGATGTCCGACTTTAGTAGCTTCCAGATGAAAATACTCCTCTTTGACAACCGGAAAAATGTATGAATCATGATTGAATGCAAATGTCCCCAAAGAACATAAAGCATCATATTCACCCAGAATTTTCATCCATTGATCTAACTTCTCTCCATGGTTGGATTTCCATTTTTCTATTTTTAACGCATAGCTGATATCCCATAAAAACAAGGTATTTAGAATGAACCTTCCCAATCCGCTGGAACGTTGATCCAGATTATTGAGTAAACGAGATAATTTCTCTATTGTTTCCGATACTTTTTGTTTTTCTCCGGTAAGGGACAATTGTAATTTTTGCAATTCTCCGGAAGCCACGGTATGTGTTTCTATGATCCGGATTAAATCGGCATAGGATGATAATACGTTTATATTGTCACCGGATAGTTTTTGCAAGCGATTGATTTTTTTTGTTTTACTTTCGCTAAGAGCATAGCAGGCAAATATGGCAACAATAATTATTGCTCCAGGTGTTATACCTAAAACAGATAACATGATCAGGGTAATCCAGAATACAGGATAAAAAATGGCCAGCAGATTCCACAATTTTTGTTTGTCCAAGAGGAATAACTTTTCTTCCGAAAATTTTCTTAAGTCTTCTATATCATTAGGTTGATGGGGATACAATAAACCTTTTACCCGGAATTGATGCAGCATGTCGGGTTGTTGTTTCAGTTCGCCGACAGCTTCTTGCCGGTTGATAATTGCTTCTTTTCCGGTCAACGGATTTTCCATCCATCCTGTAAGGACTTCTTTCCCATAGACCGTTACAGTCCGGTTCAAATACTGAAACAACGATTTCTCTCCGAAAAGGTCAATATCATGACTGAAAGCATGTGATCCGCTAATCTTTTCTTTGGCGCCATCGAATGCCTGAAAATGATAATCAATAGCCTCTGATTCTTCTTTATAAACCCGTATGGATGTATTTGAATAATCTCTGGCATGAAATAGCCTGTTATGTTTTTTGATTAAGGCCAGCATGCAAGCCGAAGACAATAGGATGGTTATCCCTATAAACCATCCCCCCTGGTGACGGAAAAAATAAATCAGAACTGCCGCAATTATCACAATACTTAGCCGGAACATACTGACCTGACGGATTTTCCGTTGTATTATTTGTAAGGTTTCATTATCTATTTTTATTGATTTTTTATAAAAATCTTGCAATTGATTGATATTCATTATTTTGTGTTTATTGGTAAAGCTTTATTGATATTGTTTTGGGTAATTTTTCCACATTGATTGGGGTGAATTCCACAATTTTACATTTTATTTGAATTTTATATAACTGGTTGAATATTAATTAAATAATAAATTTTTTAATTGCCTTTTTAATGTTTGGCCTGATATTTTCTGTGTACTTTAATAAAGTTACAAATAAACATACTACCTATATATACCATTGCAATTTATAATTGAAGCTACTTCAACAGCCTGCCAAAATAATTCTTCATAGTTGTTTAGAGCAGGCTTTTTCTATTTTTCTAATTTCTTCTCATTGTAAAATCTTTAATCCCCAAATTTTTGTAGGTTGCAACCAATGCCTTTTCATCATCTGTAATTACCAATAGTTTATCGCCTTCCTGCAACTCAGTTTGTCCTTTGGGAATGAAATAAGTATTATTGCGTTTTACCATAACAGCCAATGTTTGATCCGGCAGAGGCATATTCATTAATTTATTGCCATGTTCTTCTAGGATTTTTTTAGTTAGCGAAATTTCTGTCATGGTTGATTTGATTTCATCCGAAAATTCCACATCAAAATCCAAAAGGGCATCTTCACCTTTTCTATCTCTTGTTAGTTTAAGCCAACGGGCAATGGTAGGTATAGATGTACCTTGTATCAATAGAGATATCAAAGTGATAAAAAATACGATATTGAAAATGAGTGATGCATTTTCTATTTTAGCGGCCAACGGATATGTGGCAAATATAATGGGAACGGCTCCCCTTAATCCTACCCATGAAACGAATACTTTATCTTTAAAGATCATCTTTCTGAAAGGTAGCAGAGATAAAAGGACACTAAGTGGTCTTCCAATCAGGATCAGGAAGGCTGCGATCAGTAAACTGCCAAGCGCAACAGGCCATAATTCGTTGGGATTTACCAGCAGTCCCAGCGCGAGGAACATCACAATCTGACTGAGCCAGGCCAATCCATCGAACATTTTCATGGAAGTGCGTTTATGTATAAATTTGGAATTTCCTATGATCAATCCGGCAATGTAAATGGCTAAGTAACCGTTTCCTTTAAGATAATAGGTGGCGGAAAACGTAAACATTCCACAGGCAAATAACAGGATAAGATAGAGAGAGTCATTATTTAACTGGATTTTATTGATTATCCTGACGGAAAATTTACCCAAGACAAAGCCTAATATACTTCCGATTGCCAATTGCAGGAAAAAATCCAGACATACCATGGACCAACTGATATCCGTTCCTGTTTGGGATGTTGTAATCATTCCGATCAATATGATTGTTAACATATATGCCATGGGATCATTGCTCCCGCTTTCCAATTCAAGCATCGGACGTAATCTGTGTTTCAGGGCAACACCTTTACTTCTTAAAATGGAGAATACGGAGGCTGAGTCTGTGGATGACATGACAGATGCTAACAAAAAAGATTCCAGTAATGAAATTTGTATGTTGTCAATCAGTGCATTGGCAATGTAATAGATGAAAATTCCGGTAAATAAAGCGGTAAACAAAACACCAAATGTAGCCAGGGATACTCCTTGCCAGATTACAGGTTTGATTTCATGGAATTTGGTATCCATTCCTCCGGAGAAAAGGATGATGCAAAGCGCTATGGTGCCAACAGCCTGGGCTGTCTTGTAATCGTTGAATTCGAAACCGACCCCACTGGAACCGAAAATCATACCGACGCCCAGAAACAGTAAGAGGACAGGAATGCCGAAACGGCTACCGGCTTTGCTTGCAAATAAACTGACTAAAAATAATATAGATAGAAAAAACAGGAAAAATTCAATGGTAAAATTCACGAGAAGAATCATGCGCAAATAATTTGTTTGATGTTTACTAATTTTGCAAAAATACGGAAAAAAGACGAAATCTGCAATTGAAAATGTCTATATTTGCAGAAATGTATCATGCAATTTTAATTGAAGTTATCCATTTGTTATATTGAAGAAATTATGTATTGGCAGGGAATTCTTATCGGTTTGTTGTCTTTTTTGATCATCGGATTATTTCATCCGTTAGTAATTAAGACTGAATATTATTGGGGTAAAAAGTCCTGGTATTTATATTTTTTTTCCGGAATTGTATTTATTATTCTCTCTTTATGTATAAGTAATGTTTTTGGTTCTGCTGTTGCTGCTCTTGTAGGGTTTGCTTGTTTTTGGACAATCAAAGAGACTTTTGAACAGGAACAGAGGGTGCAAAAAGGTTGGTTTCCTGCTAATCCCGGCCGGAAAGGAGCAGTTATAGTCCGCTCTGAGACCCCGGCCGATTATGATTCTATCCGTCGGATCAATGAACAGGCTTTCGGACAGCCCGATGAGGCGTTTTTGGTGGAAAAATTGAGAAAAAATCCGGCTTTTAATCCGGCATTGTCTTTAGTGGCGGTAAAAAATAATATTGTGGTCGGGCATATTTTGTTTTTTCCTGCTAAAATTATTTCAGATACAGGGAAAGAGACGGAAACCCTGGCTCTGGCTCCAATGTCTGTATTTCCTGCTTTTCAGAGGCAGGGGATTGGTAGTAGTTTGGTGAGTGAGGGACTTGCTGTAGCTGCCAGACAGTCATATTATGGGTCTGTTGTGGTATTGGGCCATGAGCATTTTTACCCCCGTTTTGGATTTGTGAAAGCTTCCGGTTATGGGGTCAGATCTCCATATGATTGTCCGGATGAGACTTTTATGATACAGGAATTAAAGGCCGGAGCCCTATCCGGAGTACAAGGCATGGTTGAATATCCTGCTGTGTTTAAAATATTTGAGAGTTAATTATGAGTCAGCCCTTAGCAGAGCGTATGCGTCCGCGTACGCTCGATGATTACATAGGACAAAAACATTTGGTCGGAGAAAAGTCAATCCTGAGAAAGATGATTGATTCCGGACATGTGTCTTCTTTTATTCTCTGGGGGCCTCCCGGGGTTGGAAAAACAACTCTGGCTCAGATTATTTCTCAGAAACTGGAGGTTCCTTTTTATACATTAAGTGCAGTTAATTCAGGAGTTAAAGATGTTCGGGAAGTCATTGAAAAAGCGAAAAGTAATAACTTTTTCCGATCCTCCCGTCCCATTTTATTTATAGATGAAATACACCGTTTCAGTAAATCTCAGCAGGATTCTTTATTAGGAGCTGTGGAGACCGGTGTTATTACGTTGATTGGGGCGACTACCGAAAATCCCTCATTTGAAGTCATCCGTCCTCTGCTTTCCCGTTGCCAGGTGTATGTACTTAAATCTCTGGAAGAAGAAGATTTGCTTGAATTGTTAAACAAAACATTGAAAGAAGATGTAGAGCTCCGGAAAAAGAAAATTGTCTGGAAAGAAACGGATGCTTTGGTTCGCTTTTCCGGTGGAGATGCCCGTAAACTTCTCAACATCATAGAGCTGGTAGTCAGCTCGGAAGAATCAGATGAAATGGTGATTACCAATGCCAAAGTCATAGAGCGATTACAGGAAAATCCGGCGGCATATGATAAAGGAGGAGAATTACACTACGATATTATTTCCGCATTTATCAAGTCTGTCAGGGGAAGTGATCCGGATGCAGCCATCTATTGGCTGGCGCGTATGGTTGCCGGAGGAGAAGACCCTGAATTCATAGCCCGCCGTTTAGTGATCCTGGCTTCTGAAGATATCGGTCTGGCCAATCCCAATGCTTTCCTGATGGCCAACACCTGTTTTGAAGCTTTGAGAAAAATCGGTTGGCCGGAAGGACGTATTCTCCTGGCACAGACCACAATCTATTTAGCAACCAGTCCGAAAAGTAATTCCGCCTATCTTGCCATAGGAGAAGCCTTGAAATTGGTTGAAGAAACCGGCGATTTACCTGTTCCCCTTCATTTGCGGAATGCACCGACCAAACTGATGAAAGAATTAGACTATGGTCAGGGTTATAAATATGCACATGATTATAAGAATAATTTTGTTCAGCAGGAATTCCTTCCCAAAGAAATTTTGAATCGTAAATTCTGGAAAGCGCAGGATAATCAGGCAGAAGCCAGATTAGCAGACTATATGAAAAAAATCCGGGGCGAATCTCAACAATAACCAAAATGTCTACTTTTTTCTTCTTTATCTGTCATAATTCAAAAAAAAGTAGTAATTTCGCGACGTAATTAATCTACAGTAATTTATTAACAATTTTATCTTTGACATGAAGAAGTATAATTTCAATGCAGGCCCGTCTATCTTGCCTCAAAGTACTATTGACAACACAGCAAAAGCCATTCTTGATTTTAATGGCATCGGTTTATCGATCATGGAAATCAGCCATCGATCGAAAGATTTTCAACCGGTTGTGGATGAGTCGGTTGCGTTGTTTAAAGAACTTCTGAATATTCCTGAAGGTTATCAGGTGCTATTCCTTGGTGGAGGAGCCAGTTTGCAGTTCTGTATGGTTCCTTATAACCTTTTGGAGAAAAAAGCAGCTTATCTGAATACCGGTACATGGGCAAGTAAAGCGCAGAAAGAGGCTAAATTATTCGGAGATGTTGTGGAAGTGGCATCTTCCAAAGCAGATAATTTCTGTTTCATTCCCAAAGATTATACTATTCCGGCTGATGTGGATTATTTCCATATCACTACAAATAATACTATTTTCGGAACAGAACTTCACAAAGACATAGATTCTCCTGTAACGTTGGTAGCAGATATGTCATCAGATATTTTTTCCCGTCCGGTAGATATTTCAAAATACGGTCTCATTTATGGTGGTGCTCAGAAAAACCTGGCGCCTGCAGGTGTGACTTTTGTGATTGTGAAAGAAGATCTTCTTGGGAAAGTGAGTCGTCAGATTCCTTCCATGCTTGATTACCGGATCCACATCAAAGATGGTTCCATGTTCAATACTCCTCCTGTTGTACCTATTTACGCAGGTCTTCAAACATTGAAATGGTTGAAGGAAATGGGTGGCTTGAAAGTAATGGAAAAGAAAAATGTAGAGAAAGCCACTATATTGTATGATGAAATTGACAGAAATAAATTGTTTAAAGGAACAGCTGCTATAGAGGACCGTTCTCTGATGAACATCTGTTTTGTTATGAATGAAGAATATAAAGATCTGGAAGATACATTCGGTCAATTTGCTGCAGAAAAAGGAATGGTTGGTATCAAAGGCCACCGTTCTGTAGGCGGTTTCCGTGCGTCAACATATAATGCATTACCCAAAGAAAGTGTACAGGCTTTGGTTGATTGCATGAAAGAATTTGAGAAGAAGAATTAACTTTAGAAATTTTGAATTTTGAATTCTAAATTTTGAATGGGTTTGTTTCCAAACCTGAACAAGGAACAATCGTTCTACCCAAAAATTAGAATTCAAAATTCAAAATTCAAAATTTTTAAACGTATGAAAATATTAGTAGCTACAGATAAGCCTTTTGCTAAAGTTGCAGTGGATGGTATTCGTGAAGTTGTTGAAAGTGCCGGCCACCAATTAACGCTATTGGAAAAATATACGGAAAAGAAACAATTACTGGATGCAGT
Organism: Bacteroidales bacterium; assembly: GCA_031552335.1. Taxonomy (GTDB): domain Bacteria; phylum Bacteroidota; class Bacteroidia; order Bacteroidales; family Azobacteroidaceae; genus JAISFI01. Next base: position 7,699 of record JAVBMQ010000082.1, read on the forward strand.
TGCAGATGCCAATGCTATCATTATCCGTTCGGATATCATTGATGCTGAAGTGCTTGATGCTGCTAAAGAATTGAAGATAGTAGTCCGTGCAGGTGCAGGATACGATAATGTAGATTTGGCTGCTGCTACTGCCCATAATGTTTGTGTGATGAATACTCCCGGACAAAATGCCAATGCAGTTGCCGAACTGGTTTTCGGAATGTTGGTATATGCAGTCCGCAACTTTTTCAACGGAACTTCCGGAACAGAATTATTGGGTAAAAAAGTAGGTATCCATGCTTATGGAAATGTAGGAAGAAATGTTGCCCGCATAGCCAAAGGATTTGGTATGGAAGTGTATGCTTTCGATCCTTATTGCCCTGCAGAATTGATGGAAAAAGACGGTGTAAAATCTATTGCCTCAGTTGAAGAAATGTATGCTACTTGTCAGGTGGTATCTTTACATATCCCTGCTACGCCGGAAACTAAAAATTCTATCAACTACGACCTGATGAGCAAGATGCCTAAAGGCGCTGTTGTAATAAATACTGCCCGTAAAGAAGTGATGGATGAAACTGGTGTGGTGAAAATGTTTGAAGCCCGTCCGGATTTCAAATATGTGACAGATATTCAGCCTGCTAATCATGCTGAACTGATGTCCACTTATGCCGACAGATATTTTGCTACTCCTAAAAAAATGGGTGCGCAAACATCGGAAGCTAATATCAATGCAGGTATTGCAGCGGCTAAACAAATAGCAGAATATTTCCTGAATGGAAATGAAAAATTCCGGGTAAATAAATAAAATATACATAAAATATTATTTATGGCAATCATCAAACCATTCAAAGGAATTCTTCCTCCAAAGGAAATCGTGGAACAGGTTGCTTCCCGTCCGTATGATGTATTAAATTCTGAAGAAGCCAGAGTTGAGGCTGCAGGAAATGAAAAATCCCTGTACCATATCATAAAACCCGAAATTGATTTTCCGGTAGGGACTGATGAACATGCTCCCGAAGTGTATGTAAAAGCGCGTGAGAATTTTGATAAATTCCAGGAAAAGGGATGGTTATTACAGGATCCTAAAGAAAATTATTATGTTTATGCCCAAACAATGAATGGGAAGACTCAATATGGTCTGACTGTTTGTGCATACGTAGATGATTATATGACGGGTAAAATCAAGAAACATGAGTTGACCCGCAAAGATAAAGAGGAAGACCGCATGAAACATGTGCGTGTCAATAATGCCAATATCGAACCGGTATTTTTTGCCTATCCGCACAATGATGAATTGGATGCTATTGTAAGCCAAACCATTAAAAATAAGCCGGAATATGATTTTGTTGCTCCGGATGGATTCGGTCATCATTTTTGGTTGATTGAGGATGAAGCTGTTATCAAGAAAATTACTGAAATATTTGCTCAGATACCTTACCTGTATATAGCCGACGGACATCACCGGAGTGCAGCTGCAGCTTTGGTAGGAGATGAAAAACGAAAACAGAACCCCAATCATCAGGGAAATGAGGAATATATGTATTTCCTTGCCGTTTGTTTTCCCGATAATCAATTGAATATCATCGATTACAATCGTGTTGTCAAAGATTTGAATGGATTAACGGATGATCAGTTCCTGAATGCCCTGAGCAAAAATTTTATTGTGGAAGCCAAAGGAACAGATATCTATAAACCGGAAAGCCTCCATAACTTTTCCTTATATTTATCCGGTCAATGGTATTCCCTGACTGCTAAAGAGGGAGTATACAATGATAACGATCCTATTGGCGTATTGGATGTAACAATCTCCTCCAATTTGATTCTGGATGATATCTTGGGTATTAAAGACTTACGTTCCGATAAAAGAATCGATTTCGTAGGAGGTATCCGTGGTTTGGGAGAATTAAAAAAACGAGTAGATCAAGGAGAAATGAGAGTGGCTCTGGCATTATATCCCGTCACAATGAAACAATTGATGGACATTGCCGATACAGACAATATTATGCCTCCTAAAACAACCTGGTTTGAACCAAAATTGAGATCTGGATTGGTAATACATAAACTGGACTAAATTAAGAATTAAAAATTAGGATATAATTTCTGGTTGTATTAAACAACCATAATTCTTAATTCTCATGAGTGATACTTACAAAACCATATCCTCCCTTTCAGAGGGAACATTTACAGAACAGCGTAGCAAATTTATTGCTTACGCTGTTCCTGTTTGTACTCCTGACGAAGTGAAGAAAATTGTGGACGGGTATCATAAACAATATTATGATGCCAGACATGTTTGTTGGGCGTATATGTTAGGATCAGAACGAACGGAATTTCGTGTAAATGATGATGGGGAACCTTCTTCTACCGCCGGAAAACCAATCCTGGGTGTTATTAATTCTCATGAGTTAACAGATATTCTGATTGTTGTTATACGTTATTTCGGAGGTGTAAAACTGGGAACAGGTGGTTTGATTGTTGCCTATCGTGCTGCGGCCCAGGAAGCTATTGCTGCATCTGAAATTATTGAGAAGACTGTAGATGAGATTATTGAAATAACATTTGAATATCCTTTCCTGAATGGAGTGATGCGTGTTATTAAAGAAGAAAATCCGCTGGTTCTTTCGCAGGAATTTGATATGGATTGTCAAATGAAACTCCGGATACGGAAAAGTGAGGCGGAAAAACTGAAGGCGCGTTTGTTGAAAGTAGAGACAGTATGTTTTATGCAGGAATAGTGCCGGACTTTATTTCTGACTGATCACTCTTTTAACTTGAAGAAAACGAGCTTTATAATAGGCCGAATGTTCATAGTCGTCAATTCTGACACCACTGTTAGAAGCATGTATAAATTGAAATTTTCCGTTTTTTTCAACCTTGGTTATGATTCCTACATGTCCGACTTTTTTTGAATTTTTATTGCTCCCTTTGAAAAAGACCAAATCTCCTTTCTTGAATTTATTGTCTTTGACTTTCATTCCGACTTTTGATTGATCCTGGGATGAACGGGGTAGGGAGTAGCCGAATCTTTTATAAACAAACTGGACAAATCCTGAACAATCAAATCCTTTAGAGGTAGTTCCTCCGTAACGATAGGGTGTTTTGAGATACTTGGCGGCATATTCAACGAGTTCATCAGCCTCTCTGTCGGCATTGCTTCCGGAAGCGTTTTTGGAGGTGCCACAAGCTGTCAGAAGGATAATAAAAAGGAATAAACAAACAATGTTTTGAAATTTCATGTCGGATATTGTCGGTTATCAGACAAAAGTAGGTAATATTTATAACTTTACCTTAAGTTTGTTTTACTTTTTAAACGATAGCTACAAATTATCAAATTATTATTTATGAACCAACCGTTTTATTATTTGTTGTAAAAAGGTATCCTAAGATGATCGGATTATTGAAAATGAAAAAAAACCTCCTGATAATATTTACATCTCTTTTTGTGCTTTCATACTATTGTAGAGTGAATGCAAAAGAACATTCCCATCCCCAACATCCGGAAAATATTGAGGCCTCAGATACTACGTTTCAGGAAACTCCTGAGTTTTATAAAAATATGAAAGAAGCTTCTGATAAACATAGATTGACGAAAAAATTATATGATTTTTTAGTGCAGGAATCTCCTGCAGTTTCTGCTGTAGATCAAAATAAACCGATTGATGAAGGATATCAGCCATATAAGGGAAAAATAATCAGGGATATACAGATTTTTGTTTTAGATCCTTTTGGTACAAGCATATATACCCCGGATTCTACAAAAAAGGACGAGGGGTTGAATAAAATAGCTAACAGCCTGCATAAAACTACGAGGGAATTTATTATCCGGAATAATTTGCAATTTAAAGTAGGAGATTCTCTTGATCCGTTGGTGGTTGCGGAAACGGAAGCTTTTATCCGGAATGAAGATTATATTCATGATGTCCGGATTTTAGTGGATAGTATTCCTCTTTCGGATCAGGTAAATGTAGTGGTTGTAGTCCGCGACGTTTTTTCTGTAGGAGTAAATGTCCATAGTTTATCTTTATCTCATATAAATACGGAAATTTTCGATAAAAACTTTTTAGGTTTGGGTAGCCGGGCCAATGTTAATGTGGTTTATCGTTCGAAATATGAGCAAAAATTGGGATTTGGATTAGGCTATAAATATAAAAATATCTCACATACATTTATCGATATGAACGGATCATATCTGGATGATATTCAATCACAAAATTTTGATATTTCAGTTGAGCGACCTTTGCTGACGACTTTCAGATATTTCGGACAGGCAAGTTATGATTGGTATCATTATCGTACACAGGTGGCCGGATGGGACTCTGTTTCACCGGATCACAATCAAACGATGTCATTGTCATTCGGAAGGGCATTTACATTGAAAAATGATAAAGCAACTAAACGTTTGGT
>JAVBMQ010000075.1:0-12389 GCA_031552335.1 Bacteroidales bacterium
GATGCTGAAAAATATATCAAAATATTTACGGCTTTATCTAAAGAAGAGATTGATGCATTGGTTGCAGAACAACAGTTGGCACCACATTTGCGTCCGATCCAAAAACGCTTGGCACAGGAAGTAACTGTGATGGTTCACTCAAAAGAAGATTATGATGCCGCAGTAGAAGCGTCTAATATCCTTTTTGGCAATGCAACATCGGAAGCTTTGAAAAAGTTAGATGAAGATACATTGCTTGCTGTATTTGAAGGTGTTCCTCAATTTGAAATTTCTAAAGGTGTCCTGTCTGAAGGTATTAAAGCTGTAGATTTATTTGTAGAAACAGCTCCTGTATTTCCTTCCAAAGGAGAAATGCGTAAGTTGGTGCAAAGTGGCGGTGTAAGTCTTAATAAAGAAAAATTGGAAGCTCCCGATATAGAAATTAATACATCCCACTTACTTGGAGGCAAGTATTTGTTGATGCAAAAAGGTAAGAAAAACTACTTTTTAGTAATAGCAAAATAAAATCTATATAAAAAGATTTGCTACTTTGCTAAAAAGTAGTATCTTTGCATCGCTTTTCAGAAAAGCATAGGATTGTCCCATGGTGTAGTGGTAGCACATCTGATTTTGGTTCAGCCAGCCTAGGTTCGAGTCCTGGTGGGACAACTCACAAAGAAAGCCTGATTTTTCGCAATGAAATCAGGCTTCTTTGTTTTTGCACCTCCGGCCTAAAAATAATCCAATTCCTGTAATCTTTCGACAAAAATGGCTCTCCTCTAATTGAAAGTCAATGAATGATTTTTGAAGCAATAAAAAATATTCACTTTTTTGTGAACTTGGGAGAGATGTATTATCTTTGTTCATCAAACAATGTGATATGGAGATTATTTTTGAGAAAGCTTATTTGCGTGAAATGTACGAAACCGGAAAAACAACCGATAAGAAACATAGGTTTCAACCTGATATTATTAGCAAATATATCCGTGTAATTGACTTGATGATCGAACAGCCTGATACATTGGCTCTAATGAAATATAATTCATTGAATTACGAAAAACTAAAAGGAGATAAGGAGGGAATATCATCGGTCAGGGTAAATAACCAATATCGTATTGAATTTGAAGAAACGGTAGTAGAAAACCAAATTGTTGCTACAATATGCAATATAACAGAGTTATCAAACCATTATAAATAAAAAATTATGATTACAGTTCCGGGTATTGAACCCAATATGATTGCAAACAACCTCGAACCGTATGAACCAACACATCCGGGCGAGATATTGAAAGAAGAAATCGAGTATCGTGACATTTCACAGCGCAAACTTGCAGATGCGATGGATGTTCCTTATACATTGCTAAACGAAGTTTTAAATGGCAAGCGCCCGGTAAATACAGAGTTTGCACTACTTATTGAAGCTACATTGGATTTGCCTGCTGAGCCTCTTCTTAAAATGCAGGCGCGATATAACATGATTATGCTCAAAAGGAACGATAAATTTTTAGAAAAATTGAAGAAGATCCGTAAAATTGCAGCGATACCTTAATTGGGAAACTTTGCCATGTATAAATGGTAGGAATAAATTTTAGGTTTTACAAAAAATTCCAATTTGGATCCCAATTTGAATGTGGTATAAGATTCAATATCTACTAGATGCGTGACAGTCATATTTAAAACTAATAATAAACTGATTGCACGTGTTTCCGACCGTAAGAAAATAGCTTTTGAGGAGCGCAAGTTTCAATTTCCTGTTATGGATTCACAGAAACTTGAGAAGGGTAATACAATCAGTATTGAACCTTGGGGTGTGGTTATTCAAATCGCTTTATATTACGCCATACAGCTCGTTTGAGCTTCTTTGTCTCCATTCCAGACATCTCGGCAAGATCATAATCTAACATGATTTTTTTTCGAATTATCCACATCTTTCCCTTATGCTTACATTGCTTAAAAGTTTTTAATTATAGGAACACCTGTGGATAATCATATGTTTTTGGAGGAACAGATATGTCCATTTACTCAATTATCCCTTGAATCAATTTCGCCTTAAATGCATCTACAGCCCCCGGGTCATTTGTATATTCCATAGGGCCTTTATAAACTTTCTCTAACAAAAACTCAGTAGCTTCCCTGCCCTTTTTCTTTTCCAAAGCAACTAGTAATTCATAATCTTCAGCACCATCCCTGAAGCGTTCCAGACGCATAGAAACAACAGGAGCTTTAGCATTGAAAGGTTCTCCCGGATAAACCAATACACCATCTCCTGCCGGAAGAGTGACATCGGAAGCTAATGGCTTTACACTTCCAAATGCATTTACCGACCAAAATAAAAATCCGGAAGTTTGTTCTTTCCAATTTCTCCAAAGTATGCTTCTGTTTTCCATAGCCGGAGAATTGAATGCTAAGCCCGGCCTGAGTCCCATACAGGTATACATCCAGAATTCTTCGCCAGGTTGAAGGTATTCCCGGAACCTTTTGGAATTTTCTTCACTGACATGTAATACCCAATCTCCGATACAAAAAATTTGAACAGTCCCACGTAAGTAATCGAATATGTCAAAAATATCATCAAAACTGTTGAGGGAGACAGGGCCGCTGTTGAATGTTACCATCGTTTTTGCATTAGGGGCGATCTGGTGTATTGACTCTGCATAAGCTTTGATACGATTATATGCATTCAAAGAAGGTTCATCAGAGATATAAAAATAAGATTTTTCTAATAATCCATCCTGTGCGACATTATTAATCATACTTTCCAGATCTTTTTTCTGATCCAGATATGGTAAAGCTATCCGGCTGAAACGTGTGCCGGAAAGATAAGAATCTGTACGGGGATCGTTCCATCCATAAGGAGAAGACTTTGCCGGCCATAAATTGGAAAACGGAGTTATCCGGTAATTTAGCAAAAGGTCTGTCATTTCCTTGTATTTTTTTTCTAATTCAGCCTCTGTTGTATCCTTTGGCATCAGGTTGGTAGTATATATACCAAATGCGGATGTTATAGAGGGCATTTCAGGTAAAATAAAATCTTGTACATCAATGGTGACGACAATTGAAAATTGTTGCTTGTTATTGTCGAACGAAAGCTCTTCCTGATATTGTCCCGGATTTGTTTGTGAAGTAGTATGGTAAGTAATCCATAGTTTGGCCAACTTATCAGAAGTATTCATGGTTCCGTTATGCGGTACCAGCACATCTTCATGATTTTCAAATGTAGTAATCATCCGGCAACTGAACTCCAATCCATTTTCTGCACCATTACGATTTACTGAAAATGGCCCATCTTCTTCAAAACTCAGCACTGCCTGAAAATGCTCATATTCTCCTTTAACCATAAGAAGCCTGACTTCATTGGATATTGGTTTTTTCTGATAAGAGGATATATCATCTAAACTGTTTAATGTCCACGAGTTGCCTGTTCCATGAGAAATATCTTCTTTATTATCCGGATAATAATCGTCTGTACATCCGGCCAGATGCGGAATAAATACAATGGCAACCAATAGCCATGTGTGATTTGTTAAAAACTGAAAGATACTTGCTCTTCCATCCGTTGTCAGAGTTGTGTGCATACCTCTTCCTCCTAATTCTGTTGTTTTAGGTTTTATATTAATTCAATCAGAGTGTTGTAGAATAAATCTTCTTAATTTGTTCGTACAGTTTGTTTGTATATAAGTCTTATATAAATTAAAAACAAAGATGAACCGGAAAAGTTATGCGATATATGAAATTTGTGATTTTTATGTTTCTCTAAACAATGTGATATGTAAATTTTCTGTTATTTTTCTATGGAAACAACTTGTATGATCACCTCCTTTACAGGTCGGTCATTCCGGTCGGTCCTTATTTCCTGTATTTTGGATACAACATCCATTCCTTCGACAACTTCTCCAAATACGGTGTATTCGTTATCCAGATGTGGAGTTCCTCCTTCTGTTTTATACAGTTTGCCTTGTTCCGGTGAATAGCATAAACCTTCTTTTTGGACGGAGGCTTCTTTTTCGGCTTGTTCCAGCCATTCGGATCTTAGTTTTTCTATCTCTTTACGGTTTTTATCCCGGTACAATGCCTTGATTGTGTCTATATTTACAGATTGTAAGCGTTGATAAATGGATTGTTTCAAACGTTCATAACGTTGCATTTCTATGGCAGATAGTTCATTATCAGATCTGCGTTCTCCGGTTACAATATAGAATTGATATTTATCAGATGCTCTGGTCGGATTCTCCCCGTCTCCCCAACGGGCAGCAGCAAGCGCTCCTTTTTTGTGGATATACATCGGGAAAACGATTTCTGCGGGTACTGTATCTCTTTCGACTTCTTTTGCAAACATGGAGTCGGAACCGGTTCTTAAGTTAGGATCTCCCCCCTGAATCATGAAATCTTTGATTACCCGGTGAAAAATCAAATTGTTATAAACACCTTTTTCTGCCAATTCCAGAAAATTATCTCTGTGCATGGGTGTTTCGTTATAAAGTTTGATTCTTATATTACCATAATTGGTTTGTATTTGTACAACCGGTTCCTTTGATTCCATATTACATGCCATTGTTAAGAAAATAATTATAAGTACGAGACAACGGTTCTTCATAGCCTTGTTCATTATGTTGATGAAGTAATGTTTGATTTGCAAAGATAACGCTTACTAATCAAATTAAGAATTAAGAGTTGTTTTTTTTGTTTTTTATTCAGAATACTTATAATTGTTGTTTTTCGAATTCTTTCGGGGTCATTCCGAATTGTTTCTGGAACAATTTAATAAAGTAAGAAGATGAATTGATTCCTACCAGGTAACAGACTTCTCCTACCCGGTATTGTCCGCTTTGGATTAGTTCTGCTGCTTTTTTGAGGCGAATCAATCGGATAAAGTCTGTAGGAGTTAATTCGGTCAGCGCTTTGATCTTTCGGTGGAGGCTTGAACGGCTCATGAATACGCTTTCCGACAAACGTTCCACATTGAAATTCGAATCGGTAATATTTTCCTGTATGATGTCGATGATCTTTTGTACGAACTGTTCGTCTGCTTTATTCATTCCGATGTTCTGGATCGGGAGGAAGGGTTTACGCATAAACGCTTCTTTTTCACGTCGCCTGTTACTTAATAAAGTAGTTAGCTGAGTAATCAGGTGACTCATGGAAAACGGTTTCTCTACGTAAGCATCAGCGCCCATTTCCAATCCGTGTATTTTACTTTCAAGATCATTTTTGGCTGTCAGCAATACAACAGGGATATGACTATATTCGAGGTTTGTTTTGATATTTCTGCATAGTTCGAAACCATCCATTTCCGGCATCATTACATCGCTTAAAACAAGATCTATATTTTTATCTTCCAATACCCTCAACGCTTCAACCCCGTTTGTTGCTTTTTCAACGACAAACTGTTTTTGCAGTTTATCAGCAATGAACTTCAGCATTTCGACATTGTCTTCAACTACCATGATGATTTCAGCATTGAGTTTATCACTTTTGTAATCACTTTCTTCGATAATATAATCATCGTCTATAATTTCTGTTTTGTCATTCTCTTTTTTGACTTCGTGTTGTTTAACCGGTAGTTTTACAGTAAATACATTCATGTCTTCCTGCTCTCCGAAATACAGAGAACCATTATGCAATTCTGCCAGTGAGCGTGCCAGGGATAAACCAATTCCGGAACTGGATGTAGTATTCTGATCTTTTTTTACCTGGTAAAACGGATCAAAGATTTTCTCACTCAATTCTGACGGAATCACCTCCCCATCATTCTTTATTTGTATTATCAGATAGCTATTTTCCGTTGTCAGTTCGATTTCAATATATTGTTCTGAATATTTTATAGCGTTAGAAAACAGGTTGTTAAGTATTTTTGTAACAGCTTCCTTGTCGATAGCTGCATACACATCTTCAGGAGGTAAAAGCAAAGTCATCGTTCGCTTTTGATGAAACGCCGCAGATTCAAAACGGGAAAAGACATCTCTTAAAAGTTCGGAAACATTTGTATTAGAAAGGTTCACGAGAAATTTGTTATTGTCGACTTTCCGGAAATCAAGTAATTGATTGATCAGGTTCAACAGTTCGGAAGTATTTTTACTCATAATGGAAAGACTTTTCCTGATTTCCGGATCATCAATTTCCATTTCTGCCATAGCTTCCAGAGGCCCGTTGATCAGAGTGACCGGAGTTCTGATTTCATGTGCTATGTTTGTGAAAAATTCTACTTTTGAACTGTATAATTCTTTTTCCTTTTCTGTTTCATACAATTTTTGTTTCTCTGCATGGCGGTTTTCTGTTCTTTTTTTGTAATAAAAAATGCAGTAGTACATAAAAGATATAAACAGAATGATATAGATGGTTTTAGCAATGCCTGAGAGCCACCAGGGAGGCAATATTTCTATTTCAATGGAAGTCCCTTTTTCATTCCAGAGTCCATCGTTATTTGATCCTTTTACATGGAAAATATATTTTCCCGGAGGAAGTTTGGCATATGAAACGCTGTGTTTGTTATTTGTATAAATCCAGTCACTGTCGATATTTTCCATTTTATAGGCATACCTATTGGCTGTTGGAGCTGTATAACTGAGCGCAATAAAATCAAAACCTATATTTGATTGATTATGAGTCAGGGTAATCTTTTGTGTATATAAAATACTTTTTTTCAATGGAGTATTTTTTGTTTTTAAATCAATTTCCTGGTTGGAAATGGTGAATTTGGTGATATAAACCGGAGGGGTAAAACTATTTTCCTTACATAGATAAGGGTCAAAGGAAACTAACCCTTCCAGTCCTCCGAAATAAAATCTCCCGGAACTACTGGCCAGCGCCGACATATAATTAAACTGGTTGCCCGGTAATCCGTCATTTTGAGTAAATACTTTGATGGATTTGGTTTTGGGATTAAATTTTACTAATCCATTATTGGTACCGAACCACAGATTTTGTTCTTTATCTTCAAGTATTTTGTATGTAACGTCATCCGGTAGTCCGTCTTTGATGGAATAAGAAGTGAAATTATTTCGTTCTTTATTATAACAACAAATACCTCCGCGGTCGGTAGATAACCAGATTTCTCCGACTCTGGTTTCTGTGATACTGCTGATGGAATTGGAACTTAAAGAGGCGCTATCATTGACATCATTTGCAAAATGGACAATATGCTCAGTTTTCGGATCATATTTAAAAAGTCCCCCGCCCATGGTAGCTACCCAGATATATCCTTCTGAGTCTTCCATAATATCATGGATATAATTCAATCCGAATTTGTCAACTTGCCTGAAATCCAGTTTCTCCTTGTCTCCCACAAAAACTCCCCAGCCGTTTCCTATCCAGATCCTTCCATAACGGTCTTCGGTAATAGCAAATATACTTGCTTCATTCAGGTTCAGATCTTTTCCTGAATAGTGACGAATTTTGAATCCGGGAAGATGAATAAGATCGAGGCCATTTTTGAAAAAACCTATCCAGGCTCTGTCATTCTCTATAAGCATGCCCAGAATTACATTGTTATTATTGAGAGACAAACCTTCTTCCTTACCGATTCTTTTAAATGTATTGTTCTGAGGATCATAAATATTTAATCCGGCATCTTCTGTTGCGATCCAGATATTTCCCTTGGAATCTTCATCCAATTCCCGTACCCGTTTACTACTGATCGAATTATTCGTACTTAACGGAATATAACAATCAAATTTCATTCCGCGGCTAGGCAGGTAATTAACACCTCCGAAGCGGGTGCCTATCCAGATACCATTTTCTTTATCCTGGTATATTTTCTCAATAACATTGTCAGCCAGGCAATAAGGATTCATAGGATCCTCATGTATATGGTCGACTGTTTTTTTCAGTTCATTGATCACAAACAATCCTGATTGAGTACCGACCCATATTTCATCATTCAGTTTGATCACATGTCGTATGATTTTATAATGAACCTCGGGAGCATCTACATCAGTAATCGTGTTTTTTCTTTTATTTAATTTTCTCAGTTTTCCTTCATGGATTCCGAGGATGAGTTCATCTCCGTAATCGCACATAGTATAGATATTTTCATTTTTCAAGGTACTTTTGTTATTGTCTCCCAGATATTGAGTAAAAGAATCGGAAGATTTATTGTAGCGATAAACGCCTCCTCCGTTTGTCCCTACCCAGACAATTCCATTTTGTTCGATGCAGATGCACTGAGGATTTCCCTGATCCGGTAATGTTGTATTTCCGATCGCGTAAAACAATAATTTCTTAGATGATGTGTGGTAGCAGAATAATCCCTGGTTAGGTATTACAATCCATATGTTATTATCTGAATCGGAACAGATGTCAGCTACCCAGTCTGTAATCTTTATATGGTTGGATGTGCTGTCATTGAAGAAGGTAAATTTCTCGTAAACCGGATCAAAGATGAAAATTCCCTTGTCGGTACCAATCCACATGTTTTTATTTTTGTCTTCGAATAAGACAGCAATATTATTGTTCCCTTGTCTTAAATCAGGATCATAGCAATCATATATTTTCATGGAAGTTCCGTCATAGCGGTTTAAACGGTTTTTGGTTCCAAACCACATAAACCCGTAACTATCCTGGATAATTGATTTTACATTGTTTTGAGACAGTCCGGATTCCCTGTTGATTTTTGAAAAATAATAATTAGAATTTTCATTTGTTTCGGCAGAACAAAAGAGACAGCATCCGCAAATAGCAAAAAACAGACAAAGGTATTTCATTTTGACTCTGATTTAAAGAATGTTTTCCATGAACTACAAAGATAAATATATTAAGATAAAAGCAAGTCGCAAAAAATAGCACAATTGTCGCAATTGTATATTTATTATATAAATTGACACAACTGGTGTTTTAAGAGTAAATGAAGATGTATATTTTTGAACCCTCTAAATTGATTAGATTATACCATGAAACAACAAACAAAGCTTGTATTACTTACATTGTGCCTTTTTTTCTGCTTATCCAATAATGCATATGCTGGGGGCAATGATTGGAAAATCAGTTATGACTCCAGGAATAAAGGGGTGGACATCGAAAAAAAATCAGCTGTTTTATTTGAAAATGTTTATGCTTCCTATAAACTTGGAGGGAAGACAATTTCTACAAAAGACTATGCGCCTCCCAAGGTAAAGACTCAAAAAATAAATGATCTGTTCGGAAAAGGTTCTCAAACAATGATTACTTATACTCAGGCAGGTCTGCCTACATTGATTCAATCGTTTTATGTATATCCGGGAAAAGACTATGTGCTGACGGAATTTTTATTGGAAAGTACAGCCGGAGACATAGCTGTAAATTACATGGCGCCTGTTCATGTGAACCAGACTTTACCAATCTCAAATACTACTGATAATCGCGCTTTATTTGTTCCGTTCGACAATGATTGCTGGGTGAGATATCAATCACATCCGTTGGATTTCGGCCGGTTAACAAGTTATGAGGTTACTGCGATATTCAATAATACAAACAGGAACGGAATTATTTTAGGCTCAGTTGAACATGATAACTGGAAGACTGCCATTGAAATGTCTGAATGCAACTCAAACAGTATTGGTTCTTTGGTTTGCTATGGAGGAGCTGCCGATTCATTGACCCGCGATTCAAAACCTCATGGGGCATTGTCAGGACAAAAAATAAAGTCTCCCAAAATATTGCTCGGATTTTTTAATGACTGGAGAAACGGGATGGACGAATATGGCAAAGCCAATGCAATTATTACTCCTCCTAAAGAATGGGATAAAGCCATTCCTTTCGGTTGGAACAGCTGGGGAGTTCTGCAATTCAAACTTACTTTTCAGAAAGCAATGGAGGTATCTGACTTTTTCAGAAACTACTTACAAAATAATGGATTCATCAATCAGGATAATACGGTTTACATAGGATTGGACTCAGGATGGAATAGTTTTACAGAAGACCAATTGAAAGCATTTGTTCGTAAATGTAAAGAAAGCGGACAGATTGCAGGAGTTTACTGGACTCCTTTTACCGATTGGGGGAAAAATCCCGAAGCGACCGTTCACGATGCCGAAACATATAAATACAAAGACATTTATGTGTATGCCAATGGTAAGCCTCAGAATCTGGACGGAGCTTATGCTATCGATCCTACGCATCCTGCGATTGAAGCCAGAATGAAAAAAACATCGGAGCTTTTCCGTCGTTGCGGATTTGAATATGTGAAAATTGATTTTATGACTCATGGTGCAATGGAAGGCGATAAGTGGTATCTTCCCGAAATTCAAACGGGGATTCAGGCATATAATTATGGCATGAAACTTTTGAATCAATACTTCGGAGATATGTATCTCAACCTTTCCATCTCTCCAACTTTCCCTGCCCAGTATGCCCAATCCAGACGTATTGCCTGTGATGCCTGGAATAAAATCAAAGATACCGAGTACACAATGAATGCCGTATCATATGGCTGGTGGATAGATAAAGTATATCAATACAATGATGCCGATCATATTGTTTTGAACGATGCAACCGAAGGAGAAAATCGTGCCCGTGTAACCTCAGCTGTTATCACAGGTCTCTACATTGCCGGAGATGATTTCAGTGCAGGAGGATCGGAAGAAGGGAAAGACCGGGCAAAAAAATATCTTACCAATCGTGACATCAATACCATTGCCAATGGAATTACTTTCCGTCCGGTTGAAGGAAACGGAGAAAAATCGGAGAACCAATTTGTGAGGAATGATGAAAAAGGAACTTATTACGTCATTTTCAATTATGGTGAAAATGCTATCCGGATGAATATCCCCCTTGGCCGTTTGGAATTGGATCCTGCCCTGAATTATACTGTAAAAGAATTATGGAGTGGCGGAAATTATACTTTAAAGCAGGAAATTACCATCCCGGGAAAAGATGTAAAGGTATTTTATATCTCTAAATAATGCTGATAGTTGTAATCTACATGCTTTTTCGCGAAATATACACACCGTTAAACCGCACAAAAATGTACTAATATATTATTATTGTTGAAATTTAATTTATTTATTATGAGAAAAAAAAACTTTTTGATTTTAACAGTTGCTCTGCTTGCTACAGTTACTTTGCAGGCAGTACCGCCTACCCCGGTAAATTGGTCGGTCATCAGGAGTGAAGGTGATGCCTGGGATCTTGATATGACAGCTGGGGGTAGTCTTATATGGGGCGACTTTAACAATGATGGTTGGATAGATGCTTTTGCCAATATGGGGCAGGATCGCGTCCATTTATACCAAAACAATGGTGACGGTAGTTTTACTAAAGTTCAGGACGGTAGTTTTCAGGGACTGAAACGCGGCTACTCGGTATTTGTCGATTATGATAATGATGGAAATCTGGACCTTATTGTTACCGGTAGGATCAATGATAGCAATGGTGATCCGATCACTATTTTTTACCGGAATACCGGTAGTGAAAACGGATATCAGTATGTAAAAGACGATGCTAATTCAGCAATTGTTCCGGGCCTGGAATCCGGTAATGATGACCGGCTTGGTCATATGTTGGCTGCAGTTGATATTGATAACGATGGTTGGGTTGATTTAATGGTTAGCGGAAATATCAAATCCGGATCTACTCATCCTTTGGGCGCTTCCGGTACTCGTTTAACGGCAGTTTATAAGAATGTAAAGGGAACATTTGCCCTTCAAAAAAACAATGTGGATGGAGCCAGCTTCGAGCAATTGGGGGGTGGATCTATCCATGTGGGAGACTTCAATAACGATGGTTTTGCCGACATTGTGAATGTTGGTAAAACGGCTTCTGCTACCGGTACGGCTTTGTATAAGAATAATGGTAACGGAACTTTTACAAAGTTAGCATATTCTACCGAATTGGCAGCTGTCAATTCAGATTCAAAATGCGATATCGTATTCGCAGATATGAATGGTGACGGATATGATGATATGGTGGAAATCAATAAAGATGCTGCTAATATTCATCTCTCTAACGGGGATGGGACTTTCACAAAACATGAGAGTACAACAACCGGTTTGGTTAAATCAGAAGGAGCCAATATTACTGTAGCTGATGTAAACAATGATGGTTACAATGATATTTTCACTTCCGGCTTTACTATTCCTAATTATACGGCTATATTCTACAATAATGGTGATAATACATTTACTGTAAATCAAATCGTTCCGGGTGCTCGTCCTGGTACTGCTAATTTTGTGGATATGACCAATGACGGAAATCTGGATGCTTCATATTACGGATGGAGTGATGTTCAGGCAGGGAAAGATTATCCTAACCGTTTCCTGAAAAATGAATTAGGTGCCGGTGTCGTTTCCAATACAGCCCCTACAGTTCCTTCTGATTTCAATGTAAAATATGAAAACGGGAAAGTTGTTTTGACTTGGACTGCTGCTACTGATGCAGAAACTCCGGCAAGCGCTCTTCGTTATAATGTATATGTGAAAAATAAAACAACCGGCGAGGTT
>JAVBMQ010000006.1:0-4120 GCA_031552335.1 Bacteroidales bacterium
GTGGTATTATTTCCAAATTTATCGTATTTTTGTCGAGTACTTTGTACATGAGGGGAACGTTATTTTTATGTTTTTTGCTATACATAAAACGTTTCCCTCTCTTGTTTAGTATTTAAATGTTAAAAAGTCAAGACGACTTCATAGTAATCTTTCTTTTCATGTCGAAATGTGTAGTTGTTTGTTTCTGAAAATAATCCTGTATTTTTAAGAATCAAAATTCCACATGTAAGACTGCGTTTTTCAAAATTCATTCCTATAACATGATAAAAGATTTGACTATTAAGAACATTCACTTTTATTATAACATCAACATTGATAACTCCACCCTCATCAGGATAATGATATGCTGTTGTTTGAAATGTTATTTCTTCATTTGATTTCATTTTTCAATTTTTTATTTTACAATTACTTTTTCACTCTCGTTATTTACTCTCAAAATATAAATACCCTTATTCAACGGTACTTCCACATTCCCATTGATAACGGATTGATATACCATTTGACCTGAAAGATTATAAACCGATACAGATGTTTGTCCTTTTATTTCAATAAAAATACCATTTGAAACGGGCTGAATTGTAATATTATCTCTTTTGATAGTGTTAATTGCACTTGCATTTTCTTCTTCAATGATATTGTTAAACTCTGACCAACCAGATGCAAGCCAATAAAGTGTATAAGAGCCTTTGGGAACATACAATTTACAAGTTGTTTTATTTACATTTTGAAAACAACTTGAATTTATATTTGGTGGTATTGAATTTTTACTATGAATTTCTTTTAATTCTGTACAATTTCTAAAAGCATAGTTTCCAATTGAAATAACACTATTCGGAATTGTAATACTTGTCAATCCTGTACAACCATAAAAAGCAGAATTTCCAATTGAAGTAACATTATTAGGGATAGAATAGATTGTTGCTTTCGCTTTAGGATATTGGATTAAAATAGTTTTTTCTTTATTGAATAATACACCATCAATGGTTGAATACTTAGTATTTTCTTCCGAAGTAATAAATGAAGTCAATCCTGTACAACCATAAAAAGCATTGTCTTCGATAGAAGTAACACTATTCGGAATTGTAATACTCGTCAATCCTGAACAGCCATAAAAAACTTCTCGTTGAATCGAAGTAACATTGTTGGGAATACTAATATCTGTTAAACTAACACAACCCTTAAAAGCGGAATATCCAATTGAAGTAACATTGTTTGGAATATCAATACTTTTTAAGTTATTACAGCCATAAAAAGCTTCATATCCAATTGAAGTAACGTCATTGGGGATGTTAATCCCTGTTAAGTTGATACATTCATAAAAAGCGGCACTTTGAATCAACATAACATTTTCAGGAATAGTAATATTTGTTAAGTTGGTGCATCCAAGAAAAGCACAATGTCCAATTGAAGTACTGTTTTTGGGAAGAATAATACTTTTTAAGCTAGTACAACCAGAGAACATATAGCTTGAAATATCATTATCAGAGGTGTGAAAATAATTATATCTATAACTATAACCTTCTGAAACTCTCTGCCGAAAATAACATGTTTTATCTTCTGAATCATTAATATAGGTTCTATATAAAGATTCTCTATATTTAACAATGCTTGCACCAGTTAAATTAAGATTTGCTAATTTTCCATCGGTTTTTTCTAATAATGCGACATAACCAATTAATGCTTCAATGCCAGCATAACTACATCCCGCCATTTCCCTAATAAACCTTATGTCCCTACTATCCAAATTACCTGTAAGCGTTAAATCTGTAATCTCATACTTTCTATTTGCTACAGTCATTGAGGATAATGTTCCTGCCGTTTCCACATGTAACGTAATTGGCGGAGTTTGCGCCCATAAATTAAAATGTAGCAATAAACCTGTTATTACTACCATTGATTTGAGAAGTAGTTTCTTTATCATAATCTATTTGTATATAATTTGCCTTTTCGTCCCCTCAAAAGACAATTATTTAAAATAAGGAAGCGCAGGGGCTGCTAAAATCATATATTCACTTAGTTGGTATCGCCAAACACCACGAACAAATATAGACAACAGCACCCTGCGCCCTTATCGTATATAAATATAACTATATACAAATAAGAAACGCAGGCGCATATTGCTATTATCCTTGTTCGTGTGAAAATTGGCGATTTCCTAAGTGAGGATAATATCTTAAACGCTTTTCGTTAATTAGTATGTCCTTCCAACTTCAACGCTTTGAATGTTGGAATTACTGCAAATGTACAAAATTTGTTGAATCTAGTAATGGATTCCATATTTTAAGTGACTTGTATCGTGCCATATCTGCTATACAAACGTTTTACTGCTGTAATATCAAAACTGCAATTATTCCTTGTCTTAAATCCGTTTTGATTCAATTGTAAAA
Organism: Bacteroidales bacterium; assembly: GCA_031552335.1. Taxonomy (GTDB): domain Bacteria; phylum Bacteroidota; class Bacteroidia; order Bacteroidales; family Azobacteroidaceae; genus JAISFI01. The sequence goes on from JAVBMQ010000006.1 coordinate 2,388, forward strand.
CTATTTCACTCCATTTAGAGCCATTTTTACGCATCATTAAAACAAGTGTCCCTGCTTTTTTATTCTGTTCATTCTGTAAAGCGTTTTCTTTTCGGACACTACAACCTTTTGAAATATTCTCTTTTGTCAATCCGTTGTTTTGCGGATTACCTAGCTTAACACCTTGCTTCTTTTTCTCTGCTAGAGCCTGTTTTGTCCTTAAACTGATTAATTGAGCTTCATTTTCAGCTATGGCTGCAATTATATGAATAGTCAAACGGTTTGCCGTTGGCATATCACAACAAACAAAGTCAATATTTGCAGCCTGTAAAGAAGTAACAAAGTGCAAGTTCCTTGCGAGCCTATCTAATTTGGCTACTATCAATATAGCATTGTTTTCCTTACAACAGGCTAAAGCATTATTTAATTGCGGTCTGTTTGCACTCTTTCCTGTTTCAATTTCCGTAAATTCCGTAATAACTACATTATTTTTAATATAATTCTCTACTATTGTCCTTTGTGCTTCCAATCCTAAACCACTTAATCCCTGTTTCTTTGTGGAAACTCTATAATATACAACGTATTTCATAATTCTTTTTTTACTAGTAAAAAAGTAGCAAAACAATATCGAACGTTATTATATTGCCACTCTTGAATGATTGAATAAAAAACGACAAAACCCACATTATAAAAATGCAGGTTTTTGTCGTCCGTCTTTGTTCGTAATAAAAAAACTTTGGCGATTTTCTAAGGAACATTGTTTCTTTATAGCTGTCCCTCATCGGCATAGCTATAATAACTTTCAGAGGTTACAATTATATGGTCGTACAATAAAACGTCTATTGCTTCACATGCTTTTCTGATTTTGTTTGTTACATTGTCGTCTCCTTTTGACGGTTTCAAATTGCCACTAGGATGATTATGTGAAATAACGACATGGCTTGCATTTGAGAGTAAAACAGCTTGCAATATCAAACGAACATCGACAACGGTTTCACTTATACCGCCCTCGCTTACATTCATAACTCCTAAAACCTTGTTGTTTCGGTTTAATAGTAATAGCTTAAAACTTTCTCTATACTCTATTGTATCAGCATCATAACAGTTTAAGAGTACTTTATAAACGGAATTACTATCAAATACTTTCGGACGTTCAGAGGCTTTTTGTTTTAGCTTGTAGCTTAGTTTTACTTCATTTACTGTAAATAGACTTTCCATAATGATAATGCTTTAAAATGACAAAAGCCACTTCGTTATGAAATGGCTTTCGCTTGTTATTATTAATTTGTTTTATTTCTGATTGATTCTTTTTTCTGATTGACTTTTCCGCTTTTTGTATTGAAAAATAGAAAGATTATTAAGAAGCAGTAAAAATGACTTTTGAATAAAATTTCTTTAATCCGTTTCTTTGAGTGCCTTTTACAGTACCCATTTGCGAATTAAAGAAGTTGTTTCTCTTTCTCAAGCTATGAGGGGGATATTTATGTGTCTAGGGGGGTATTTATGCGCTATTTTTTTATTTTTGCGTATGGAGGGGGATGTTTTTTAAGGATAGGATATACCGAAATGTATATATTTTCATTGCCTTATTTTTTAGTTGTTTATCTCGCTGAAATTTAGTAACTTTATGTTTCAGATTACACCAATTTACCTTAGAAGTCGTCTTGACTTTTTAACATTTAAATACTAAACAAGAGAGGGAAACGTTTTATGTATAGCAAAAAACATAAAAATAACGTTCCCCTCATGTACAA